>PLST01000571.1:2751-14716 GCA_003164255.1 Acidobacteriaceae bacterium
CCGCCCCAGCTGATCGAAATCACGCTCGGCTGGTTGGCCGTGTAATGCACCGCCGTCGTAATCGCGTCGATAAATCCCTGGTCCGTATTCGGCGCAAAGTACACGGCCACCTTCGCACCCGGCGCAACGGATGCCGCCACTTCAATGTCCAGCATCACCTCGCCATCGGCTCCTGATGCGGTTGAGGGCGAGTTCTTTCCTCCGTCCACGCTCACTGCCGTGATCCCCGGCGGCGCCTGGTTCAGCGTCTTGAAGTAGGCCGTCAGATCCGCCTGCCGGTATCCGCCGCCAAGNNGGCCGGTTATCCAGTCCCAGCACCGCTTCCACTGCCCCTGCAAGGCCCTTGGGCAAATGGATTCCGCCTTCGCGCACGCGGTACTCTGCATCGCCGATCATCTTTTGCTCCAGCGACACGCCAAACGCCTTCTGCATCTGGGCCGCTGTGCCCGTCAGTTGCACCGTGCGCCGGATCGCAGCCGTCGGGTCCGCCTCAACCTTCAATCCGTACTCGCGCGCAAAAGCCTTCACCAGCTTCAGCGCAGCGGGATCGGCAGCGAAGCGCCGCTTGAACTCCGCCCGCGTCACGCGCACCGGGCCGCTCTGCCGTCCCCCGCCCGCGTTCACTTTCAACGCCTCTTTCCGCTTCACAATTACCGACACCGTCACTTTTGACCCGGCCGGTGTGGCTTTCACATGCACAGCGCCGGTCGCCGCTGCTTTTTCGCTTCCCGGCAGCAACGTGCGCTCCTGCTCCGAAAAGCGCGGTTCCTTGCCCTTCGCAGCCGATTTCCGCGTGACTTTCGTCATAGCGTTCCTCATCTCCCGTCCGGGCGTCGTCTTGAACCGCCAACCACGGACACACCAGTCTCATCCACCGGCATCTTACTTTGCTTCGATGCAATCAACAGAAAAAAGGCCGGTGCGAACCAGTTCCGAAAGTCACCTAGGGACCGAACGGCCAATAGGCAGGTGGCCCGTGCGCAAGAAATCGCCGGCGAAACGGACTGAATGAGTTCATTGAAATCTCCTCCAGGAACGTGCGCAGGTTTTCTGATTCTTTTGGTTTCTATCCGTCAGTCGAGGTGAAAAACCTCTTCGAGCGGGAACATGCTGTCGTCCGCGCCGGCTCCTGAGAGCGACTCAAAGAAGGGAGCCATCTCAGCCTGCCAGCGCGCGTTTACTGGATGGTTTTTCATCTCCGCCGTGCACTTTGCAAAATCGTCGGTTTCAAGATAGCCCACAAGGAGTCCGTCAGGCTTCAGAAAGAGGGAGTAGTTACGCCAGCCGGTTTCCTGCAACGCATCAAGCATCTCAGGCCACACACTGGCATGCCGCGCCTTGTACTCATCCAACTTCTCTTTGCGGACCTTCAATAGAAAACAAACGCGCATCAATTCACCTTTCAATTCGCGATTCTAGCGCGCGACCCCATTACCCGTCAGAGATCGAGTTCACTTCGCGACCAGCGCTGTGAACGGAGGTACATAGGCCATAAGATAGACAAGAACACCAACCAGTGAGGCGAGTGCGAGACTGTGCAGAAAAACATAGCGAAGGATGGTCCCTTCTTGGCCGTACGTCTGCGTTGCCGTGCTGGCGACCACGATACTGGGCGCTGCAATCATCTTTCCCATCACGCCACCCGCGGAGTTGGCCGATGCCATCAACGCCGGGGAAACGCCGATTTGCTGTGCTGTCATTTTTTGCAGACTGCCAAACAGCACATTCGCCGATGTATCGGAACCGGTGCTCGCCGTTCCCAGCCATCCGATGAGGGTGCCGAAAAACGGGTATAGCGCGCCGGTTCGCGCGAAGGCCAGGCCAAGAGTTGCATCGAGCCCGCAGTACCTCGTGATAAAGCCCAACGCCATCATTGCGGCAATGGTGACCACCGTGAAGCGAATATTGAAGACCGTTCTTGCAAACTCCCTGGCAAGATCGATCGGTCCAACGCCCATCAGCAATCCCGCCAGGATGGCCGCGACCAGGATGCCGGACCCAGTCGCCGCGAGCCAGTTGAAGTTGAAGACAGCGGGCTCGGAAGTAGGCCTGGCGACCACAGGAGGAATTCGTTGAACCAGGTTGTGCAGTCCGCTGACCAGGAACTTGGCGGTGGATGTCTGGTCGGCCCACTGTGAGAAAAACGGCATGCCCCAGGCAAAGACCACAACGCTGAGAATGAGCCAGGGAAGCCAGGCCTTGAATGTCATAGCGGCGCTGTGGTCGAAGCGCTTGCGCACCTGCCCCGTGATGTCTTCCTTGTGGGCGTTCAGAATGCGCCTGGGCTTCCAGAAGCGCATGAAGACAACGAGGGCAACGATGGTTGCAATGGCCGCGGTGATATCAACCAGGTTGGGACCGGTGTAGGTGCCCATAAGGTATTGCGTGACTGAGAAAGTAAGCCCGGCCACCATGATTGCCGGCCATACTTCGATCATTGCCTTGAATCCCGCATACACCCAGATGAGCCAGAACGGAACCAGCAAACAAAACGGCGCGAGGATGACGGCGATCACCTTGGAAAGGACGAGCATGTCGATGCCGGTTACAGCGTGTAGTGCAACGATTGGAGTTCCGAGAGCGCCAAAGGCAACAGGCGCGGTGTCGGCAATCAGGGTAAGACCCGCGGCCTCAAGAGGGCTGAAGCCCAGGCTGATGAGGATGGCGCCGCAAACGGCTACGGGCGTGCCAAAGCCGGCCGTGCCCTCAAACAGGGCGCCCAAAGCAAACGCGATCAGCAAGAGCTGCAGGCGGCTATCATCCGTAATGTTGGCCAGGCTTTGCTGCAGCGACTCGAATCTCCCCGTCTTGACCGTGAGCTGGTAGAGAAAGATGACTGGGAGAATAATCCAGCAGATGGGAAAGACTCCATAGCCGGCGCCATAGACCGCGGCGGTGAATGCCAGCCGGGCAGGCATGTGGAAGATGGCAATTGCGACCAGTAGCGCCGTGATGAGGCCGGCGACCGCCGCAACGTGTGCCTTCAGCCGCAAAATGGCCATTGCGCCAAGCAGGATGAAAATCGGCAAAGCCGCAAAGATGGTCGAAATCCACCAGTGACCGGTCGGGTCGTAACCCTGGGCCCACAAGCCGGATTTTGGATTTGTCCTGAGCAGGTAGACCGCGGCGATAGCGACCAAAAGCCCGGCAATGATGAAGGGAATCGAGGAGGTCAAGGTCGAAGGCGAAGCGCCGCCCGGTTGAGGCGCACTGCGGCCGCCTGAAGATGGATTCGTTCCCATAGAACCTCGTGGAGAAGGATTCCTCAGCCCTTTCATCCTTAGGTCTCAATGGGGCCGAGCGCTGAATGTCGCATCCAGTGTACACAGGCTGGGGAGGGTTTGAATTTCATCGTCAAAACGGCAAATAATCTGAGCTCAAAGAGACACACTCGACTAACTCCTTCCTGAAACAATGGTGCCTGCAATCAAGCAGATTCTGAGAGCTCGCATTATGATAGGTTTCATGAACGGGAAGACAAAATGTATATGCTTGTGCGAACTATGGTGCGGAATTCAGCCATCGAGGGGATTGGCAATGCAGAAGAATGTGCTTCCTAGAATCAGGCGAGCAGGAGTGCGGATGTTCGCCTGCTTATGCGCCGTGATTGCCTTTTCCGCCGCTTCGTTTGCGGCTTCCACCGATGCTTCCGCGCGGAAGATCATGGAAGATGTGTATAAGCAGGACACAAGTCACGACATCACGATGAAGGCGAACTTTCAAGTCTTCGATAACAAAGGGAACAGTTCAAAAAAGGATTTTGTGCTTCGCCGCATCGGCTCGCCCGGCGACAGCAAGACGCTGGTTGTCTTCACATCGCCAAAGGAGATCAAGGGCGTGGCGCTGTTGTCCATCAATCAGCAAGGTACGACTGACAGGCAGTTTGTCTATACGCCGGCAACACAGCGGGTTCGCAGCGTCGTTCAGCAGGAACGTTCGACCCGATTCATCGGAACGGACTTTACCTTTGAAGATATTGGTGAGCGCGTGCTCGACGATTTCAACTATAGCCTCATCAGCGACGCAGAAACGATCGACGGACATAAGTGCTCCAAGGTTGAAGCCGTGCCCGTAGACCCGTCGAGGTCACAATACAAGTTCGTCTATTACTGGATAGCCAAGGATGTCCCGGTAATTCTTTTTGCCGAGATGTACGACGCTCAGGGAAGGGAAGTACGCATCCTTCATGCCACCGATCTGAAAAAGGAAGGTGGAATCTGGGGCGCGCGGCACACTGAGATGCGCACACTGGCGGATGGAACCAGGACCGTCTTCACAATCGATGAAGTGAAATTCAATACAAAGCCAGATGAAAGGCTCTTCACGCCCCAGGGGCTTGTGGATTCACTTGGACCTGCATCAGCCAGGTAATTGTCTCCGCTCCCGAGGGATTCGCGAGTGCGCCTCAGGCGAAGGTCGACTGGGAAGACTCAACTTTATCGCTTTCTCCCGCGAAGCGTTCCTGCAGACTTCGCCGCAGCAACTTGCCGGTATGGTTACGTGGCAAACTACCTGCCTGAATGATCCAGATTCTCCGTGGGGCTTTGTAGGCGGCGAGGTTTTGCCTGCACCACTCCAGCAGATCGCTTTCACTCGCCTCGGCTCCGGCATGCAATTCGACAGCGGCGGCAGGAAACTCGCCTTTATCTTTGTGCGGCAGCCCGAAGGCAGCAGCATGGGCAACTGCAGGGTGGGCGCCTATCGCCTCTTCAAGTTCGCGAACGTACACGGAGTAACCACCGGACTTGATGACTTCTTTCATGCGACCGACCAACCGAACCATGCCGAAGCGATTGCGCTTGGCAAGGTCTCCCGTACGCAGCCAGCCATCACTCGTAATAAGGTCATTGTTCTTCAGGTCGTCTTTCCAGTAGTGGGGTGAGAGACCACGCCGTCGAATCTGGCACTCGCCTGTATCACCCGCGCGCACGGAGCGGCCGTTCTCGTCAGCCACACGAATCTTGAATGGAGGCACCGGAAAACAGACGTCGCCGGTTCCCGGCAGGAGCGACAATTCGATACCCATCATGGCGAGTCCGCCCAGTTCGACCATTCCATAGCCGTTCAGCAGCACGGGCGGTATGCGCCGGCCAAATGGTAAACGGACCAGTGCGCCGTAGCTACGCAGGCTTTCACGAACCTCAGAAGGCAGATTGTCGCTTGCCGACAACCACAGCCGTACGCTTGAAAGCCGTGCCGGTTTTGGATTGCTGTTGACGAGGCGCGCAAACATCGCGGGCACGCCAACAACTGAAGTCACCCGATTGCGTTCAATAAGCTCAAGCGCCTTTTCGACGTCAAAGTGATTCAGGAAACAACCGCGAATCCCGGCCATGAGCCCATACAGGGCAATACTCACAGCCATGATGTGGGACCAGGGAAGCGCAATGAAGGCAAGGTCCTTTGGGCCGATGAACAATCGCGCTAACACTGTCGAGGCACGGCCGCCGAGGAGCGCGCGGCTTGAAAGCGCTGCGCCTTTGGGAAAACCGCTCGTACCGGATGTATGAAATACCGCGATCGTTGCGGTGGGATCGATGGCTGTTGGCGGAAAGTAATCTCCCGACCTGGCTACCGGCACACGAAGGAATCCATCCAGCGTCTCGGGCTCCTCATCCGCCTGGATCCAGGTTTCCACATTCAGAGCGCTGAGATCCTTGATGGCACGCTCGAAGACGGTCTTGTCAGTGACCAGAATCTCAATGCCCGTTTTTTCAAGGATGCGGCGCACTTCAGAAAGAGACAGCAAAGGGTTGAGAGGAACCGCGATGCCGCCGGCACGAATGATGGCGAGAAACCAACGGAAGCATTGCCGATCGTTTGTGCGATAAGTGGCTACTGGTTGACCTGGACGCAGACCGACAGTTCGGCGGAGAAATGCGTCAATTGAGCAAATGTCTGAGTGGAAATCAACCAGATGGTAGGGACCATCGTCCTCGATGGAGATCACGCTGTCTCCGTTCTGAGACAGTAACTCATCGATGAGGTTTGCGACGTTGACGTTTGGGTCGCGAGATAGCTGGAACGAACGAAGGATGTTCATTGGGCAGCAACCGGCTTTCGCCCCCAATCGCTGGCAACACAATAGTTGAACAAGCGGTCAAGGTATTCGAGCACATGCGGTGGGCGCACAGCCGCAGGCTCCAGCAGGCGTTCTGCATTGGTGGTGTCAAACTGCATGCGCATGGTGAAATAGTCGCGATAGGCGCGGCCATCGCGAAGCACGCGGCGTTTGCGGCCCCAAAGGGAGGCAAAGAGCAGCGGCCGCACGACGGCAAAGAAGAACTTTGGATCGACGAAGCGAGGTTCAGGACCGTTGAAATACTCTTTGGCGCGCTGGGCAACCTGCATGATCGTGGCGCTGCCGCGCGGGCCCGCGCAAAGGTGAAGGGTCGTACCAAGTGCCGCGTCGTCAAAGGCGATGCGAGCAACAGCATTGGCGACAAAATCCACCGGCACGATATCGAGTATGGCGTCGGGATACCCTGGCACAGTCCGCCACAAGCCGCGCGCATAAATCTTGAGCGGCCAATACATCATCTTGAAGCTGGAGGTGACGCCTGTTTGAGAGTCGCCCACGATGATGCTTGGACGCAGGATCACGCCGGGAAGTGAGCCCAGACGCGAGCGAACCAGAGCTTCAGCTTCAGCCTTGGTCTGCTCGTAGGTGTTGCGGTAACTCTGACCCACGGCGAGCTCGTCTTCCTTGATAAGGTCGTTGCGCTCGCCGGCCACATAAGCTGTGCCGACATAGGCCAAGCTGCGGAGCCCGCGTGCCTTCGCGGCAAAGTCCAGGACGCGACGGGTTCCTTCCACGTTGATGCTCCTAGCCTCATCCAGAGAGTGATCAAAGCGCACAGTCGCTGCGGAATGAATCACGCGGGTGGTCTCGGCAGTGAGCGCTTCGTATGCAGCGAGATCAAGGCCGCAATTTGGCTGACTCACATCGCCTGAGTACACCTGAACCCGGGACCGCTCTGAAGGAGGGACAAAGAGATCGGCGCGCTGCTGTCCGGATTGGCCTGGTCTGTCGCGAATCAGAAGCGCAAGTCGTGCGTTTGGGTTCCGTTCGAGCAGTTCACGCACCAGCCGAACACCGAGAAAGCCGGTTGAGCCGGTAACCAGGACTAGTTCATCATTATTCATGCAACAACCGACCTCGGATTTTCGAGCAACTCGAAGGCCGGCCAACATAGACCTTTGAGATCCCGGGCAACGAGAAGAAAGATATTCCTATTATAGTTGGTGGGCCGCAGGGAAGCAGCCCGGCGTAGCGCACAATTCAAGATCAATTTCATCAAAGGCGAATGACAGGTTCGTCATGCGCGGCACCCTGAATGGGAGTCGGAAAGCCGGGTTATGTTGATGATTGGACACAAAGGAGCAAGGGTGCCTCGTCAGGGCTTTTCAGGACTAAAGAGGCCAATCTGAACCGGGCCAAGCCTCTTGGCTAAAGCTGCTGGTTTTCCAGTGACGGGCGCAAAGGGCCTCATTTTGGAATGCTCGCTGTGTTGCTCAACAAGGTAGATGGTGCCGGCAGACGCTTCGAAGTCGATCAATGGTCCATTTGCTCCAGTTCTGATCGATTGCCCGGTTTTCCCAGAGATCACATCGACCTCATGGGTTGGCCAGGGATTGCGAATTTTGAGCTTCTGCGCTGTTCCGGATTCGATGACAACCGTAGTTGCTTTTCCATCTCTGACCTGAACGTCAACCTTTGTTTTGCCCGTCACATACACGCTGCCGTCGAAATCCCATCCTGGCGGGATCGCGGGAGCTATTCGAATCACGCCATCATAATCCTGGACCAATGCTTCCTGTAGCGCATCTGCAACGACACCTGCCTGTTCAACGTAGAATTCGCGCGCCGAAGGCTCCCACTTTGCCATGCCGTTCACAAAACCCTGAAATTTCTGCGTGGTCTCAACCAAGGTTGAACCCACCTCGGCGCCCAGATCAAGGCGTGCTGCCTGAATTGGATCAAAACTCCAGTCGGCGGCCGAGATGTTTGGCCGATGCTCATAGGTGCGTTGCGCAAGCGCGAATATCGGAGATGCGTCACCGATGATGGCATACGGCCAAACTGGCTCAAGTCCGATGTTCTCGATGTTTTGGTTCTCCGCACCCGGCAGGTAGGACTCTGCAATCACATCAGTTCCTTCTGCATCGGCAGAAGCCGGCAATAGAGTCTGCGGGCGGGTCTGCTGAGTCCGAGGCAGTGCAGGGATTCTGGGCAGTGCTGATTCAAGTTGTTGAACCAGGCTCGCATCCTTGCCCAGTGAATTGGCGGCCTGAACAGTGACGGGGAAAAGAGCCAGCATCGCCGAGATATCCGTAGTTGGATCGGTAACGTCCCATTGCGTTTCGTGGGCATTGGAAGGGCTAGTGTGGAGCAATCCATCTGGACCCATCTTTTGGTAGGCCAGCAAGAAACGAGCGGAAGAAGCTATGAGCGGGTAATTATCCGACAGAAACTTGCGGTCACCGGTCGCGAGATACTGCTCCCACACCCAAAGCGCAACTTCGGCCCCGGTGGTCAGCGTTCGTGCGTTGTAGTAAGGCTTGAACTCCAGGTCGCAGTCCCTCCCAATCGAGACCGGCTTCCAGGCGGACTCATATTCAATGCCCTGTCCGTTGAAGCGCATTGTCTCGGGCACGCAACTGCCGGGGAGGCCCCTCATGTTTTCCTTAGTCCAGTTTTCGATGTTCTCAAGGTTCTCTCGATAAAGATTGAAGTAGGGTCCGTTGAGTTCAGGTAGCCCTGCACCAATGTTGGCTGCCACCTGCATACGCAGGTTCCAATGCCAGAATGCAGACGAATCCCAGCGATGAGAGTCCTGCGCTGAAGAAATCATGTCTGCGATTCCGGCTTGAGAGCCGGGATACTCGATGCCTTTTTCGATTGCCGCAACAAATAGATAGATATTTCTGAGGTTCTCCATATACTCGCCAGCGCCATCTTTTGAAGTGATCCTGATGACTGCGGCGCGCTGCCAGAAACCTTCCCACCAAACACGGTGCCCAGAATCAGGCGTCGGCAAAAGTGCGCGATCTGCAGCAACTTTCACGTTACCCGCTCCGTCATAATGCGGAGCCGCGACGATGATTCGGAAGTGGCCGTCCTGAAAAGGCTTGAACAAAACGGTGATGGTGAGAGGATCCGTAACGGTGGCAGACACACTGCGGCCTTTCACCGTGATTGCGGAAAGCGAGCCGAATGCCCGGCCGGACGCTCCGGGATTCTTGTCATCGATCCAGGACTGCGCAAGAAGTCCGATAGAGCCTTCAGCCGTTGCGTGAGGATTGCGCGGAGACCAGAGCTTCAAGAGCGCGGTCTGCGATACGTTGGGATTGGCGCCGGTGACGTCAACGACCAACGCGTCCCGATCTGGCTCGACGAATACCGTTGCGGCCAAACCGCCGCCCTGTTCATGGAACTCTCCGTTATAAAGGTCCAGGCGTCCCGAGTAATCCTTAGCAACTGTCAAGTTCGCCAATCCGGGAACAACTAATTGGCCCGGCGACAAACGATCTGGAAGTGTGTCATTGCGATTGAGTTGCGCGGTGAGGCCTTCGGCTGACCATACCGCAACGCCGAGCGCGCCATTTCCCAGAGGCATTGCCTCACCGGATTCCAGATTCGGTTTGGCGAGAACGATGTCGGAGCGGCCAATTACGCCCTGGACATCAACCTGAAATCTGCCGTTATTCCACGCTGAAGCAAAGTCCGACGTGGCAGATTGTGCAAGTCCGAATCCGAGCAACGTATCAAACAGAATTGCGAAGCATAAAGTATGCCTTGTTAAAGCTCTCAAGGGGCGTCTCCTTCTTGAATGCTGGTCGCCCGCAATTGTATCTCCAACCGATCGCTGTGTGCTTTGGAACTTATCCGTCAGTAGTCATAGCCTGCCTCCAACAGATCAGGGCAGCGGCGAGTTGCAGTTGGGCCAGGTTGAGGCCATCAACTCCGCATGCAATCGTCTCATGTGGAAAGATTCAACCATGCGGATTAAACTCGTCACTCTTCAAGGACAGGTTCTTAGCCCTTGAGGGAAGACTTTATGGACTACACCATTTCTGAATCCGATCGAATCAATGGGCCAGAAAGTAAACCCCGATGCACACCAGGACCGCTGCGGTCCATCGGCGGTGGTCGACATTTTCTTTGAGGAAGATCTTTCCTCCAATGGCGTTCGTTACCAGCGTCAGAGATGCTGAAGCAGGCGCGACCAGGCTCAGGTTGAGATGATTCAATGCGAACAGCAAGGAGAAGAACGCCAGAGCAAGAAAACTGACGCCCGCAAAGAAAAGCGGACAAGTGATGACAGCGCGAATGGCGCCTTTCATTCCGGAGTGGGCGCGAATCTCGTCAAGGTCCCCAATCGACTTCATTGCCGCGGCGGTGAGCACTTCACCGGTGCTCGAGCAAAGAATGATGGCGGCAATCATTCCGGCCGCGGTCCAGAAGCGCTCAGTCAACACTGGGAGGAGAAGCGTCATAGCAGTTGCTCCTCTGCCTGAGGCTCACCTTCAACTAAGGCTGCCGGAGTGGGCCGTTCGGTGAATGAGGGGCCCTGCGCCACAAAGCCAACTCCCACCGTAATGAGAACCACCCCGAACCAGCGTTGCCACGAGACTGCTTCGTGGAGAAAGAAGCGCGCGAACAGTGCGACGATCACGTTGCCAAAGGCAGTGGCGGGCAGAACATACGTCAGGTCGGCCCACGAAAGCGCGGTGAGATAACTGGCAAAAAAGCCAAACAGCATGGCAATGCCCAGGGCGATCCACGGCGTAAAAACGGCAGCGATGAGCGAAAATGGATGCGCCAGGGTGATTGGCGGCAGGGTGGTCATCCCTCGCGACAGGCACGTGTCTCCCAATGGCGCGCACAGAGACACGAGTCCAAGGATCATGTATTGTCGCGGCATTAGTTTTGCGTGTGCCATCAGTCCAGTATCGTGCGTCCCCGATAAGGAAGCTCTAAAGAAACAAAGGGCGGACGCAATCGCGGCCGCCCTCAGTCGTTTGGAAACAGACCGTTCTTACGCGCCTGCGCCAACCGGGGCCGGCGGATCAGCGTGCTGGCTGCGCGTCAGCTTTACCGCCTTGTTGCGCTGCGCGCGCAGCTTCATGAACGCCTTGGCTTCGACATACAGGCGCGGCACATCGCGATTCACGATTGCCTTCCAGACCACGCGGAAGGCGGCCTTAGGCCTGAAGTAGTACTCGTCGTAGAAGCGGTGCACCATCTCCATCACGTAGTCGACGGGCAGTCCTGGATACTCGATGTGCGCCATCTGGTGGCCGCCGCCATCTTCCATCTTCTCGTTGGTGATGTATCCATTCTTGGCCGCGAACTCGTAGAACTCGGTGCCGGGATAGGCGTGCGCGATCGAAACCTGGATGGTTTCGCAATCGAGCGACTTGGCAAAGTTGATCGTGTTGCGAATCGACTCCTTGGTTTCGCCGGGCAGGCCGAGAATGAAGTCGGCGTGAATCGTGAGGCCGAGGGAGTGGCAATCGCGGACGAAGTCTCTTGCGCGCTCCACGGTTGCGCCCTTCTTGATGTTCTTAAGAATCTGCGGGTCGCCTGACTCAAACCCAACGATCAGCAGACGGCATCCGGCTTCGCGCATGGCCTTCAACGTATCGTAATCGGTGGTCACGCGCGAGGTGCAGCTCCAGGTGAGGCCCAGTGGCTTCAGCTTCTCGCAGAGCTCAATGGTGCGCACCTTTTGGATGTTGAAGGTGTCGTCATCGAAAAAGAATTCCTTAACTTCAGGGAAGTTCTCCTTCGCCCACTTGAGCTCCGCGGCCACGTCGTCGGTGGAGCGCTTGCGCCACGCGTGTCCGCTGAGTGTCTGCGGCCACAGGCAGAAGGTGCACTGCGCCGGGCAACCGCGCGTTGAGTAGAGCGCGATGTACGGGTGCAGCAGGAACGGCACGTTGTAGCGCGTCACGTCCA
>PLST01000482.1:0-7803 GCA_003164255.1 Acidobacteriaceae bacterium
GTACGAGATCCATCCGCAGACGCTGCGCCAGTATGAGCGCGAGGGTTTGCTGAAGCCGTCACGCACGGAAGGCAACACGCGGCTTTATACAGACGAGGATCTGGAGCGGCTGGAGTTCATCCTGAACCTGGCGCGGGACCTGGGCGTGAACATCGCGGGGATGGCCATCATTCTGCAGATGCGCGAGCGGATGGAAGAGATGAACCGGCAGATGCAGGGCTTTGTGGAGTACGTGCGCACGGAGATGTTGACGCGTTTCCAGCAGAATGCGCCGAGCGGAGGCGCGGCGATTGTGCCCATGCGCCGGCCCGTGGTGGTGCCGAAGACGGTGACGGCGAAGAAGGCCTGACCGCGGGGCTTATTCCGCGACCTTGCGGAGCCTTCCTTCAGAAAGCAACTCGTAAAGCTCACCGCGGTAGCGCGTGCGGCGCGAGCCAAAGTAACTCCGGACCCAGAAACAAAATCCCATGAAGTCGCGCAGGGGATAGAGCCATGCCTTGCGCAGGGCGGGGGTGTCGTTGACTACTGCGCCGGCCACCAGCAGGCAGAGCAGCACGCGGTCAAGGAGCGTGAATGCCAGCAGCGCAAGGCCCAGGACGAGATGGCCTGAAGCGGCAAGAACCGCAAGCGCGAGCAGGCCAAAAGGAACGGCATAGGTAAGAACTTCGCCGACGTGACCCGCAGGCCGGGAGAAGCGGGTGCTCGTGGCCCATCCCTGCTGATGCGCGATGCTCTTTCTGAAGTCGGCATTGAGGACGTGGTGCTCGACGATGTAGGAGGAGAGCACCACGGTTTCCTTTGCCTTCGTTGCGGTCCAGTTTCCCAGGACAAAATCGTCGGCGTAGTAGCCGGCCACGGGCTCGAAGCCGCCGATCTTTTCAATGGTGCTCTGGCGCATGACCATGGAGGGACCAAGGGCGAACTTCATTCCCTCGACCGTGTCGGCCACCAGCACGCCGGAGGTCATCTCGACGCTCATGCCCATGGCCTCGAGTTGCGCCCATAGTCCATGGCGGGTGACGCCGCGGTAGAGGCAGGTGACCATGCCGACGTTGGGATCGGCGAGCGGCGCAACCACGGAGGCGAGGTAGTCCGGGCCCACGCGGACATCGCTGTCGCTGGAGACGAGGATCTGGTGCGCGGCCTCACGGCGCATGATTTCGAAGGAGAAGGTGCGGGCATTGGGCCAGGGCGGTTCGCCGCAGGTGAGGATGCGGGCGTTGACCTGAGGGAAACGCGCGGCTACCCGGCGCGCCGCCTGCAGGCCCAGGTCGTTGCCGTGGCGCGCACAAAAAAGAATCTCGTAGTCCGGATAGTCCTGCACAAAGAAGCTGCTGAGGTTTTGTTCCAGATCGGGCTCGTCGCCGTGGAGCGCTTTCAACACGGTGACCGGGGGGCGGAAGGAAGCGAGCGGGCCTTTGGATGCACGGCGTCGAAAGCGGAGGACGGCCACGCCAACCAACAGGCTATAGACGGTGGAACTAACGATGCCGAGGACGGCAAGCGCGAAAAGAGCGTGAGAAACAATGTGGCCGTAGGTCATGGTGACAGATTCGATCTCAAAGCCCGCTCTGCGCGCAATCCGCTCTCCCCGGAGCTTTGAACGGAGGAGGAGAACGCCGAAAACTGCTCCGCGCCAAGGTCGAATTCTACTATAACGGCCGGTCGGTCCAGAGGGTCTTGTCGGCGAGCGATTGCACGGGGTAAAGCCGCCCGGCCAGGAGTTGCTCGACCTTGGACTGGTTTACGTCCTGCGCGAAGATCCACTTGCGGTCGCCGGTTCCCCAAATCTTCGAGAGCTGGTCTTCGCCGATGTCGAGTCTGGGTGCGTCTGGATAGCACGAGCCCCACAGCAGCGTGGAACCCTCGCCGTGCTGTCCGCATTGTTCGGTCACGATCAGGGTGAGGCGGCGCTGGAGGAAGTTATGCGTGTAGAAGATGACCGAGGAGGCGTCGGACTGGTCGCCATAGATGATGAAGGTGTCAGTCGGCGCGCCTTTGGCGATGATGGTGTCGGCCATGGGTTTGGAGCTGAGCATGGGCTCGAAGCGCGCGAAGGCGATGTGCGCGGCGACGAGGAAGACGGTGAAGGTGAGGGCGATGCTGACGGATGCGGCCAGGTGCTTACTTCTGAGCCGCAAGATCCAGCCGGCCAGAGGTCCCACGAGCAGAGCGATGCCGGCGAGTGCGGCGGGCAGGCGCAACGCTGCGAACGACGCGCCGGTGAGGTCGAACAGGTGCGACATGGACAGCGTGTAGTCGCCCACACCGCGATGCGCCAGCAGCGTGCCAATGTCAGGAACGTAAGGCAAGTTGCGCGAGACCCAGAGTCCCCACCCGAGTGCGATGGCTGAGAGAATGCCGATGACGGCAAAGGCGCCCTGCGCGCCGGTCAGCCATGCCGTTGAAAGCAGTGAGCCGCTCTCGGCGGGAGCGCCGTTGGGAGCGCGGTTTTCTTCAATGCCTGCCACAATGCAGGCGATGAGGATGAATAGCGGCGTCCACACCGGAAAGGTGTAGTACTCCTGGTTGGTGGAGATGGAGAAGAAGAGCAGCGTCCAGGCCGAGAAGAGCGAGAGCAGCCAGATGGTGCGGACGCGGAACTTGAGTCGGGCCACGTAGCTGGCCACGTCGGCGCGCACGGCGTTGTCGAGATAGAAGTCGACGGTCTGGCCGGCATCGCGGTGCAGGTGCTGGAGCCAACTGCGGCGCGTCTTCCAGGCAGCATAGAACGTGGCGGGCAGAAAGATGCTCCACGGGAAGAGCCATGCCAGGTGACCAAGCCAATAGAAGATGCCCGGCATCTTGTTGTAGTCGTGCGGATAGCGCTGGCCGAAGAAGCGCAGGAAGTGTTCGTTGATGAAATAGAAGTAGAAGAAGCCGTGAACGTTTCCGAAGGTGGGGTGGTTGCCGAAGGGGTGTCCCTGGTCGGGGTTGTAGATGCCGCAGAGGATGTGCCACGGCGCGGCGATGAGCAGGAAGAGCAGCGTTCCAGTGAAGGGCCTGAGCACGCGCCAGCGGCGCCATTGGCCGGTCAGCAGCAGGTAGGGAACGGCGGCTCCGATAAAGAAGACGGGCGCGATGAGTCCCTTGGTGAGGGTGGCCAGCGCGACGCCGGCATACATCCAGTAAAAGCGATTGGGGCGATCGTCTTCGAGTCCGGTGATGAGGGCGTAGAGCGCGATGAGCAGAAATAGGCTCAGCTCCGCCTCGGGAATGATGAAGCGTGTAAAGAGAAACGGGCCCATGGAGGTGAGCACGGCGAGGCCTGCGTAGAGGCCGGCGCGGGAGCCCCATGCACGGCGGGCCCACAGCCAGGCGAGCCAGGCAAGGCCGAGCATGGCGAGCGCGTTGGGCAGATGCGTGGCAAAAGTGTTCTGGCCAAAGATCTTGTAGCTTCCGGCGACGATCCAGTAGGGCAGGGGTGGCTTCTCAATGTAGCGGATGCCGTTGATCTTCGACGTGATGAGGTCGCCGGTCTCAGCCATGTGCTGTGCGGCTTCTGCATGGGCGGCATCCACGTCGTCGAGCAAGGGGGGCGAGAAGAGAGAAGCAAACTGCACGGCGGCAAAGATGGCAGCCAGAAGCAGCCAGACAGCCAGCGCGGAGGGGGCTTGCTGCGGACGATTGTATGAGTGCGTATCGTTAGTCACGGCTGAATTTGCCATTTGATTAAGGATATCAGGGGGGAGAGGCAGGGAATAGGGAATAGGGAACAGGGAACGACTCCCGGTAGACTGTTCAGCGATTCCAGGAAAGCTGGCAGGGATGGGGTACCCGGCTGACTTCTGCTGGGCGGCTTTTCCACGCGGCTTGTGGAGGGCGCGCTCGTGTATCTTGAGCCGAGAGACGAAATTCTTCTCGGAGTGTGCGCTAGATCCCCATGCCAACGTTTGCCGCCATCGATATCGGATCGAATTCCTGCAGATTGAAGATCGCCAAGGTTGTGGCGCACCAGTTGAAGACGCTGGCGGAAGACCGCGANNAAGCGTTTTCAGCGGGCGGTGCAGGCGCATGGCGTGGATCAGATTCGCGTGGTGGCCACGAGTGCCATGCGCGATGCGCGCAACGGCGCCGCGTTTCAGGCCTGGGTGAAGGCGGAGACGGGCTGGACGATGGAGATCATTTCCGGGTTGGAGGAAGGCCGGCTCATCCACCTGGGTGTGACTGGCACGGAACCGGGCGCGGGCGGAAAAGTGCTGCTGATCGACTTGGGCGGGGGCAGTTGCGAGATCACGCTCTCAGAGCAGAAGCGGATCAAGGAAACCATCAGCGTTCCGCTGGGCTCAGTGCGGTTGACGGAGGACTTTCTGTCGGCGGACCCGGCGCCCGCCGACGGGCTGGGGCGCATGCGGCAGTGGATTGCGCGGGAGCTGCGGCGGGCGCACAAGAAAGTGCAGCCGGGAAAAGTGGGATTGGTGATTGCCACCTCAGGCACAGCGGCAGCGCTGAGCGATGCGTATGCGGCTGGTGCACGGATGGTGGCCGCCGACAACGGCCGCGCAGGCAAAACGCAGAGAAGGCCGGCAGGCAATGTGCTGCCGGAGATTGTGCCGACGCGTTCAGTGAAGAAGCTGTCAGGCTACCTGGCGAAGATGACGCTGCCGGAGCGCGAGGCGGTGCCGGGAATCGGTCCGCGGAGGGCCGAGATAATCGTGGCAGGAGCTGCGGTGTACGCGGAGCTGCTGGAAAGTTTCGGGCTGGCGGGGTTCCGTTATTCTCCGCTGGGCTTGCGCGACGGCATGCTGGCGGCGATGCTGGCCGAGCAGGACGCGCGGGCCACGGCTCACCCAGCGTTCGAACACGAACGCTGGGAGAGCGTGCTGGCCACGGCGCGGCGGTATGGCGTGGACCCCAAGCAGGCCGAGCCGGTGCGGGCGCATGCGGTGCAACTGTTCCACGAGCTGAAGGCTCTGCACGAGCTGCCCGCCGAGTACGAAAGCTGGCTTGCGGCGGCGGCAATTCTGCGCGACACCGGAAAGTTCATCAACCACCAGGGACATCACCGGCACACGCAGTACATAGTTTCGAGTTCAGAAATCTACGGCTACGGCCAGCTGCAGCGGACGTTGGTTTCGGCCATTGCGCGCTACCTGGGCAAGAGCCGGCCGCAGCCGGGCGACCGAGCGCTGCGCAATATTCCCGCCGAGCACCACCGCAACGTGCAACGGGCGGTGGTGCTGCTGCGGCTGGCGGTGGCGCTGAACCAGGATCGCGCCAGCGACGTGCTGCGCGTATCGGTAGCCCTGTATCCAAAGCGGGTTTACCTGGAAATTCGTCCGGGCAGGACGGGCGCTGAGCTGGAGTTGTGGTCGCTGCGCAAAGAGGCGGACTACTTCCGCGAAGTTTTCGGGCGAGAGCTCTTTCCCACGCTGGCATAGATGGAGCGGGCTGTGCGCGGATCGATGAGCCATTGCAGCCGGGGCGGATGGCGGTCAAGATCGACACGGGCAATAGACCCCTTGCGCATGCGGATGGCTGCGCCGCCGTTGCCGGTGATGAGGCGGCCCAGAAACTGGAACAGGACCGGGTTGTGTCCCACGGCCAGCATGCCTTCGCGGCCGGCGTACTTGACCAGCATGTCCTGGAATTCGGCAAAGTCGGCAGTGGGCAGCAGGCTTTTGCTGACTTCCACTTTTCCGTCGTAGCCAAGCTCGGTGCCGACAAACTGTGCGGTCTGAAGAGCCCTCTTCAAGGGGCTCGAGACGATTACGTCCACCTGCACCTTGAGGGCGCTCAGCATGCGCGCCATGAGCATGCACTGGTCTTTGCCCTCCTTGACGAGGCCCCGCTTGGCGTCGAGAACGGGGTTCTCGCGGAACATTCCGGCACTGGCGTGGCGCATGAGGTAGAGGATCATAGCGAAGAATTCGGGGAAGGGGGCCGATCGAGCCCGTTCCCAGGAATCCGATATTAACACAATTGTAACAATTGAAACGCGGCTAAGGCAGCAGTGGATCAGGGTTTACGCGCTAACGCTGGGCAAAAACCCGGGTGGGAGGCTGAAGGCCCAGCCGACATCATTCATGACAATTTGAGGGCCTCGGCCGAGCCGCAATGGCCCGCAGCAGCGGACAAAATGTATATTCTGCTTTCTGCAAGTTTATGGGGTAGCGCGACGCATCAGACAAGGCAGCCGGGGCGCGCGAGCGAGCAGTCGGCAGGCGACACCGCGACAACAAGGCATTTCAACGACCGGGAGAACGCTTCATGTCAACGAGTCCTGTGGCCACGCTGGGCGATTCACTGGTTCTGAAAGAAGTGATGATCGATCCTTATCCCACGCTGTGCCGCCTGCAGCGGGAGGATCCTGTGCATTGGTGCGATGCCATAGGCGCGTGGCTGTTTACGCGCTACGACGACATCGTTCCCACTTTTCGTAATGTCTGCACGTATTCCAACGAAGGGCGGCTTTCAAAGGTAGTGGAGTATCTGCCCGCCGAATCGCGCGCCCACTACAAGGTGCTTGAAGAACACTTTCGCGCCAAGAGCCTCATCTTTTCCGATCCTCCCGACCACACGCGGCTGCGAGCCCTGGTCACCAAGGTCTTCAACGCGACGCGGGTGGAGGAGATGCGCCCGCGCATTACAGAACTGATAGACAAGCTGGTCGGCGATGCCCTCGACAGAGGCCACGCGGATGTCATCAACGACATTGCTGTCCCGCTTCCGTTTACGATTGTGGGCGCCATCATCGGGGTTCCTGCTTCCGACCAGGACAACGTGAAGCGATGGGCCGATGAACTGCTCGCCTTTCAGGGACTGAACAAGCCGCCTGAGGCGATTCTGAAAATCTCGCAGCAGGCGCTCATTGATTTCCGTGCCTACATCGGCGAACTGATCCGCGAGCGACGCCGTACACCGCGCGCCGACCTGCTCAGCTCGCTGGTTGCAGCGGAAGCTGAAGGCGACAAGCTCACAGAACAGGAGCTGACGTACACCTGCATCACGCTGCTAGTGGCGGGCCACGAGACGACGACGTCGCTAATCGGCAACGGCCTTTACACCATCCTTCGCCATCCGGACCAATGGGATCTGTTGCGCCGGGAGCCGTCGCTGCTCGGGTCTGCAGTTGAAGAGATGCTGCGCTTTGAGAGCCCGGTGGGGCGCCAGCCGCGCGTCGTCAAGGAGGACATTGAGGTCCGCGGCAAACTTATCCGGCAGGGCGATGTGGTGTTTCAAATGCTTAATGCCGCCAATCGAGATCCGGAGTATTTTGAGAATCCCGACGAATTCGATATCCGGCGACAACCGAACAGGCATCTCTCCTTCGGCATGGGCATTCACTTCTGCGTGGGTGCGCTGTTGGCCCGCACTGAAGCGCAGATCCTGTTCCAAACGCTCGTTGAGCGCGCGCCGCACATTCAACTCGTGGATGAGAAGCCGGATTGGGATCTACGCAAGCCCAATTCACGCATGATGCATTCGCTCGACGTGCGGTTCTGATTCAGGAAGTAGATTCCGCGTTGACCTTGCTCTCGTGTGCATTGAAACTCCAGAGTTCGCTGGAGAGCAGGCCGCCCAGCCACGCGCGCTGGTGAAAGAGCGTGAAGCCGGATTGACTTAGCGCGGAGCGATGATCGGGCAACGAGCGCTGCGCGAGGCCGGTGAGGCGCGCGAAAGCAAAGTAAAGAAGACTGACGAGCGGCTGCGCGATGAGGCGCCCAAACCCGTTTCGCGGAACTGCGAATTCTGACACTAGCCATTGCGCGTCCGGCGTGGCTGCGCGGCTCAGCGTTGCGGCCAGCGCCTGAACCTCGGCAGTGGTGAGGCAATCAAGAAAGAAGTGGGTCACGATCAGGT
>PLST01000482.1:7860-12667 GCA_003164255.1 Acidobacteriaceae bacterium
TCCATCCATTGATAGATACGCGCCAGCCGATTGAAGTCGGGCGGCGAGTTCATTGCATGAGCCGCGCAGCGGGGACGAGAAGCAGCGGCGTGAGCAGAGCCAGGTCAGCAGCAGCGCGCAAGGCTACGGGAGCGAGCCTGTCCCGCAGCGCATCAAGCAGCGCAAGCAGGAGGGCAGCCATTGCACCGGCGGCGAGGAGCGCGGCCGATCGCGGTTGAACATGAAGCAGGAGGGCAGCCGCAAGGAGTCCCGCGACGGCAACGATGCACGCTGTAAATGCGATGCGTTGCGGAGCGGTGTTGTTTGCAGCGGCTTCCCACCGGTCAATTGCGTGGCAATTGAGCCAGGCAAGGATTGCAAAGAAGGCGGATGGCACCAGCAGCGCAGCGACGGGAAAGGCGGAACGCGACCAGGCAGGAATCACGCATCCCGCGGTGAAGAGCAGGCCGACCAGCAGTTCCTTTGGAAAGGTCGGTCGGAGTCCGCGGGTAAAGGTCGGCCGGAGCGCGCGGCCCGCATGCACACGCGTGAAGTAAACGAGCGAAGCCGCGGCCAGCACGGAGTTTCGCTCACGCGCGGCGGTGGGCATCAAGGCGATCACAAGGAAAGCGGCGGCCACGGCGGCGAGGACCGCAAGCGGCAGAAAGACGCGCCGGTGACGCCAGTGGAACAGATGCCGTTCGCGGAGGAACTGAAGATTGACCCTGCGCAGGCCATTGCGCGCGTCGAGCAGACGATCTGCAACGTAGACCGCCCACACGGCCAGCATCAGCAGCGCGGGAACCCAGAGAGGAAGGCGCACGCGCGCGGCCCATGCAAAGCTTAACGACCAGGCGAGTGCGACCGACGGCGCGTCGAGACTGGCCAGATGCCAGAAGCGCAGCGGGGGCGGTGCGCGGAAAACACGGGTGCGCGTGCTGGTCACGGAACCTGGGTGACGATGGCGGAAGCGCAGCCTTGAGGGAAGTTGCGGCACAGTTCTGATTGTAGGAGAAAAGCGGGCCCGCGGGTATTGGCTGGGGAATGGAAGCAAGCCTTGCATCGAATTGATCAAAAAGGCCCAAGGTGCATAAGACCTTTGCGCGGCCGGGGCATCTAACGTTAAGTGGGGGCGAAGTGCACTGCATCGGACGCGGGTTCGAAGTGTCAACCCACCTCGAAGGGAGCAATTCGCATGAGACATGAGACAAAGTTCGCTCTGCTGGCCTGCGCGGCAGCCTGGGGTATGGCCGCATTGCAGGCCGCAACCCCTTTGGAGGCACAGCAGGCTGTGCAAGGCCAGGCCATCATCACGGTGTTGCCCAAAG
This sequence comes from Acidobacteriaceae bacterium, assembly GCA_003164255.1. Taxonomy (GTDB): domain Bacteria; phylum Acidobacteriota; class Terriglobia; order Terriglobales; family Acidobacteriaceae; genus Telmatobacter. The sequence goes on from PLST01000482.1 coordinate 9,168, forward strand.
TCGATGGCCAGTTGCCCCCCAGCGTGACCCAGCAGGACCTGGCCGTGAAGGTGAATGGCAAGAACGCCAAGGTCACGCATTGGGGACCGATTCAGTCCCCAGGCAACCAGATTGAGCTGGTTCTGCTGATCGACAGCGGCGCGCGCAGCAGCCTGGGCCGCGAGATGAATGACATTGAGAAGTTTGTGCAAGGGCTGCCGCCCAACGTCAAAGCCGCCATCGCGTACATGCAGAATGGCCAGGCCGATTTTGCGGGTCCGCTGACGACCGATCGCACGCAGATTTTGAAGAATCTTCATCTGCCCGGGGGAGGCGCCGGCATTTCGGCGAGCCCCTATTTTTGTCTTTCACAACTGGCGAAGAACTGGCCCGGTCAGGATGAACGGGCGCGCCGCGAAGTGGTGATGGTGACCGACGGTGTGGACCCCTACGATCGGCGGTTCGATGCCGAGGACCCTTATGTAGAGGTGGCCATCACGGATGCAACCCGCGCGCACCTGGTGTTGTACGCCATCTACTGGACGAACGCAGGTTTCGCCGACAGTACCGCGGCTGCCAACAACACAGGACAGAATCTGCTCGCCCAGGTTACGGAGGCGACGGGAGGCAAGAGCTTCTGGCAGGGAATGGGGAATACCGTTTCGTTCCAGCCGTATTTCGACGATCTTTCGCGCCGCCTGAAGAATCAGTACGAACTTGGATTTACCGTGCCGTCGGACATCAAGCCCGGCGTTCAGCAATTCCAGCTGAAGTTGCACGCACCGGGAACGGAGATTGACGCGCCGCAAAAAGTTCTGATGGTTCCGGCTGGACAAAACTAACTTGAGGCGCCGGATTTCTTCGTTCACGAGTCTCAAGATCGAGACTTGGGGCGCCCAGTCTATTGGGGAAGATCAGACCTGGGCCACCCGCCGAGCAAAATAATTCTCTTGACAAGTAAAGAGAGCCATGGCACGTTCTATCGCAACGTTCCTGTGATCACGAGTGAGTCCCCAGCCCAACCTCGACATTTCCGGGCGGGTGCCCCGCTCCCTTACCGCGTACTCTGCAATTTCTGGTTCTCCTGAATTCCAAATCGAAAAAGGAGATTCCGAATGAGACGTGCATTTCTAGCCAAATTCGCTATTGCGGTTGTCCTCTTCACTGCTGCCTCCGTGCGGTGCCATGCGCAGTTNNTGAAGGTAATTGCCTCTATGCCTTCAAGAACAGGCCGGAGTTGCTTGACAGGATGCTGAAGAGGTTCCCGGACCAGACATTTCTGACCGCTGCTTGTTCGGGCGACCTCGTAAGCCTTTCCTCGGCGCCCCTAGCGGGATCGCGAACGGAAAAATTTCCGCTAAGGCTGTATGAAAAGCTTCACCTGGAGTAAGCAATGCTACAACTCCGCTCTGTGGCTGTACTGTCCGTTTGCTTGGGCCTTTCGGCTGGTTTGGCGGCTTCGCAACAGAAACCTGAATCAGATCAGAAGGGCGCGGACACCGCCGGAGACGTCCCCCCTGCGGCCGCTATTCCCGACCTGACGCTCGAGGTGGAGAAGCGCGAGAAGATCGCGGGCATCCCGCCGGGGATGCCCACCCTCGCACCGACAATGCCCCTGGAGGGCGGAGGGATGCTGGTGCGCTATGTGCACTTACCGACGGGCCCGCCCGATGCAGCTCATCCTTTTAGCCTCGATCCGGTGATGGTGCGGGTCAAATCGGCGCAGGAGACGAATCGATTTGACGATTCCTATCCGGGGCTGAGTGGCGTGGTCTCGGACGGAAGAATTGCGGTGTCTAAGAATCAGGTTGTTCTGCTGGTGCATGCGATCACGAACGATGAAAAGCTGAACGCCCCGGATACCCGCCCGCACTCGTTTCTTGTCTTTTACGATCTGGACGGAAGGCTCGAGAAGATTGCCGCGGTGGACGTGGGCCCGGGTGTATCCGCCATGGGCGCATTTGCAAACGGGGAGATTCTGATCGCTTACAGCACTTACCCCGGCGGCGGTTCGATGCGCAGACACCTGAGCGTCTACGACGACAAGGGAGAATTCCAAAGGGAGCTGTATCAGGACAATCCCGACATCGGTCTCAAGAAGGAGCATCAATCTTTTTCTTTTCCTGCCGGCCGAATCCTTGCGGTTTTTCCCTATGGTGACAACCTGCTCGTAGTCTATAAAGCAGAGAAAGGCGTGCTCCTGGACGAGCTGAATCCCGCAGGAGTAGTGCGGGAGTGGGACCTGGTTTTGCCGCAGGGCGCTGTCTCTGCCGGGTTAGTCCCGTCCGACGGGCCATATTGGCTGGTTTCCTACGAGAAGGCGCGGGAAGGCACCGGCCCCGCGCATTACGTCGACGGCATCTTCGAGTTCGACAAGGCGACATTGGAAGTTGTGGGGAACCTGACGAGTTCTGCCCCTCAGATTCTGATGGGAGCCGTTTATCAGCATGGCAGTGAGGTTGTGGAGCTGCTCAATGACCCCAAGGATTATTCAGCGCAGTTCGCGGTGGCCAGCATAGTTGGAAAGTAGATCCCACGCGGGTGGCCCACAACCGGCTCGGTCTGTTCACGAATGAAGACTGGGTGTCCTGGGCCTCAATTCTTGGGGCTTGGCTTTGACGCTCTTGATCATTGGCTTCTTTATAAAAGCTTGGAAATAGATCCATTCAATTTCAACGCGCCGATCTTAAAATATTTTCCCATGAAAGTAATTGAATAGAAATAAGCTGTGTGCAGATTCCAGTACGGGCCCGGTGCGAAAAAAGGGAATCCTCTGCCAGGTGGAGCGAATGACCGCAGATCGTCAGTCGGCAGCTTTCGCCTTGCGGGTCGCGCCCTTCGCCGGTGGCCGCGCGGGGATCGCGGCGGGAATTGCGTCGAGATCCACCTTGCCCTCGGCAAGCTTCATCAGGAAATCCTGGCTTGAAAACGCAGGCGCGTCCTTGAGCAACTTGGATGCGCGAATGTAGTTGCCTTCCGGCTGCTGCAGCCGCGCCTTGACGGTGTCGGCAAGGTAGGCGGGCAGAATCTCGTCATGAATGCGCGCGCGCGCCGCCGGATCGCGCACCGGGAACACGACCTCGCAGCGCTCGAACAAATTGCGCGGCATCCAGTCTGCCGAGCCAAGATAGATTTCGTCGTTGCCGCCGTTGGCAAAATGATAGATGCGCGAGTGCTCAAGAAAACGTCCCACAATCGAACGCACGCGGATTCTGTCTGACAGTCCCTTTACGCCCGGACGAAGAATGGAAAGGCCGCGAATGATCAGGTCGATTTCGACGCCCGCCTGCGAAGCCTGGTAGAGCGCCTCAATCACCGATGGTTCGAGCAGCGCATTCATCTTGGCGACGATATGCGCGGGGCGGCCAGCCTGCGCATGTTCCTGCTCGCGGCGGATGAGGCGCAGAAAACTTTCGGCCATGGTGAGCGGCGCAACGAGCAGCGGACTGTAGTCGTCCACCTCGGCATGCGCGGTGAGGTAGTTGAATACCATGTGGACGCGGTCGGTTATCTGCGGGTCG
>PLST01000482.1:12774-16239 GCA_003164255.1 Acidobacteriaceae bacterium
ACCGGCGAATCGTGGCTGGTGCGATAGAGCGTCTGCTTCATCGACAGCACGAGGGGATCTTTTGCGCCCTGCTCGATGAATTCGACCACCGGATCGTAGGCATCGTACGGATGGTGCAGGAGCACGTCGTGCTGGCGCAGCTCGTCAAAAATATTGGTGGACTTGCGGCTAAATACAAAAGGGCGCGGCGTAAAGGGCGGGAACTTGAGGTCGGCCCGCTTTACATCCTCATAAAGGTACATGAGGCGGGAAAGGTTCACCGGGTCCTCACCGCGAAACACCTGGTCCTCATCGAGCTCAAAGTTGACGCGCAAGCGCTCAATGATTTCAGGATGCGCGCCGGATTCAATCTCGAGGCGGACGGCATCGCCCTTGCGGCGGTTGTGCAGTTCAACGCGGATGGTCTCAAGCAGCGAGCGGGCTTCTTCCTCTTCGAAGTAGAGGTTGGAGTTGCGTGTTACGCGGAACGATGCATGCGCCAGCACCTCGTAACCGCGATACATGCCGGCCAGGTGTTGCGCGATCAGATCCTGCAGCAGCAGGTAATCGTAAGAGCCCTCGGCGGAGGGCAGGCGGACAAAGCGCGGCAGAGCGCGCGGCACGGTGACCACTCCCAACACCTGCGGACCGGAGCTGCGCCGTTTGGCGCGCAGCAGCAGCGCCAGGCACAGCGCCTTGTTGAGCACGCGCGGAAACGGATGCGCGGGATCAATCGAGATCGGCGTCAGCAGTGGGTCCACTTCGCGCTGAAAATAATCTTTCGCAAAGGTGCGGGCTTCAGCGTCGAGCTCGACCCAGTCGAGCAGACGGATGCCATGCTTGCGCAATTCCGGCAGCAGTTGCTGGTCCCAGCAGTGGTACTGGGCGGCCACAAAGGAGTGAATGTCGGCTGTCAGCGTGGCCAGCGACTCGTCGGGCCTGAGGCCGTCGAAGCCGGTCTGGCGATAGCCGTCTTCAATGCGCTGCATGAGCCCGGCCTGGCGGATCTCAACATATTCGTCGAGATTTGAGCCGGTAATTGCGAGAAACTTCACCCGCTCCAGCAGCGGATTGGAGCCGTCTTCAGCCTCTTCAAGGACACGCCGGTTGAACTGCATCCATGAGTGGTCGCGGCCGTTGAAGAGCTTTGGTTTCCTGGTGGTTCCAGCCATATTCCCGTCCGGGCGCCGTGATGGAAAGTCTATCGCGTTTGAGGTGCCTTCGCACAGGCAGGCTCTGGCGTCCTTCCGAAGTTCCCGTCCCATCACTCTTAAATGGCGTAGGCAACATTCCTGTTAAAGCGGCGTAAAAAGGTGACCGCCTGGCCGATTTCCGGCATTGCGGACCCGTGCGACGCGCCAGGTGCGGCAATGGACAACGGCGACTTGAATCTTTAACCTGAACTCTGAGGGATTTGCGTCGTACAGCGCGCTCCCCCGGGCGGATAGGAGTTTCGATGACGGCAATGAAAAGCGCGGCACTCATCGCTTTTGGGCTCCTTGTCCTGGGTTCGCTTCACGGCTACGGCCAGAACCGCTCGCTGCTCAAAGCGGACGCTGTCGCATATCTCTTCCCTGAGCAGGTCACGGTGGCCGCAGGCAAGCCGAGCCCGGTTACGCTCCACTTCCGCATCGCTTCGGGCTTGCACATCAACTCGCACACGCCCAGCGAAGACTACCTGATCCCGACCACCTTCTCCATTCCAGATGGCGCGGGCGTGCGCCTCGACAAGGCCGAGTATCCGGCGGGTATCTTGATCACGTTACCCGCGGACCCGAAGACGAAGCTGAGCGTGTACTCCGGCGACTTCTCAGTGCAGGCGCGCATCGTCTCCACTCCCGGCAATCATCTGGTTGAAGCGAAGCTGCACTACCAGGCCTGCAATGAGACCCAGTGCCTTCCGCCGAAAACGATTCCTGTCGCCATTGATGTGATTGGCAAGTAGCAAAGGAACAGGGAACAGGGAAAAGTCGAACCCATTAACAAGAAAGCCATTTTGCGGTAAGATTGTCTTACCATGCAGACCAAGGTTTCGACGAAAGGCCAAATCGTTCTTCCCGGACCGCTTCGCCGCAAGCTTGGCATTCGCGCAGGCGATTCGCTCGACATTGCCGTCGAGAACGATCGGATTGTGCTGACATCGCCAAAGCGGAAGCACTTCAAGGCTCGAATCATCAAAGACCCGATCACCGGCTTCCCGGTCATTGACGCGGGACCCGATGCACCGGTTCTTACAAGCGAAATGGTCCGTGAACTGCTCGTTGACTTCCCATGAAATACCTCCTCGACGTCAACGTGCTCATCGCCTACGGGTTCAGGCGGCATGGTTTCCATGATCGGGTTGGAGCGTGGATTCGATCTCGAAAGGGTGATCGGTTTCTGACGTGTTCGATCACTGAGCTTGGATTTGTCCGTGTGCTTGGGAATGTTCGAACCTATGGGATGGACGTTGCGCACGCGAAATCCCTGTTGCAGGAACTGAAGGCGTGGAAAGGACTGCCTCTCGAATTTATCAACGACGGGAATGACATCTCAGCCCTGCCCAAGTGGGCAAAATCTCCAAAGCAGACCACGGATGGGCACCTCGTACAACTGGCGGTTGCCAATGCAGCGGTTCTGGTCACGCTGGATGAGGGGATTCCGGGAACGTTTCTGATTCCGTAGGCGAGTTTCGCGAAAAGCTCAGATCTGAAAATCGAGACCTAGGCCAAGCGGCTGCGTGCGAGTGCTCCTAAGGCTCCGGCGGATGAGCGAAATCTTCAATATCTTTTTGGATTTGTTTGCGAAGTGACCTAGGTTCTGTCGGTTCAAGTGCGGGGGACAGGTCTTCAATATCGTATATGCGCCACTGGCCACGCTCCGCCACCAGTGTGTATTGCATCCTGTACAAATTGCTTTCTGACCCGTTCCCGGGCGGTCCAATGAGGAAGGTTACAACCGCAAGAGCGCGTCCAGGCTTCATAAGTCTTACGTCCATCGTACGGACCCGGATTCCACCCCCCCAATCCTGGCAACTACAAACGATGTCGGCGTCGAGTGCCTCCGCGACCTCCGATGCGGCGTTTTCGGCCTTGAGGTCCGCACGAATTAGGGAAAGAAGCGAAGAGTGAAAATAGAGCGAACTGTATGTGGTACCGTTCCCGTGGTTCTCGTAGAGTTTGAAGATCGATTTGATGAAAGATTTCGCAGAGGCTGCGTCTTGAGCGCGGGAAATGCGAGCGGTTGGCAGGATTAATACCGCGCAAAATGCGAGCGAAATGAATCGGTGAACACGCATCGTTCCTTTTCCCTCTTGTTGCGTGAGGCTCGCTGGAAGGTACTGGAGCGCATAAGTCTGTGCTCCGCCTTTTCAACTCAACTTTACGCTCCCGCCTTCTTTTCGATCTTTGCCCACGAATCCTTCAAGGGCAGCGTGCGGTTGAAGACCAGCTTGCCCGGCACCGAGTCGGGATCGACCGTGAAGTAGCCGACGCGCTCGAACTGGAA
>PLST01000388.1:0-298 GCA_003164255.1 Acidobacteriaceae bacterium
GCAAGGAACTTGCAACCTGGGTTCGGGGCTTGCCTGCGAATGAAGAGGATGACCTGCTCGCCGACTTTCTGTCGGAGCCCAGTGAGCGGTACAGGCTCGAACTTCTGCAACGCTTTCAGCGGGAGAACGCGAACACAGCGAGCCACGGTGCAATCAAACGTCGGACCGTCAAAGATCTGTTGACAACATCACGCGTCCGCGCGGAAGAGCGAGCCCGGCAATTGAGTGCGCAACGAGCAGCGGCGGCAGCACAGAAAAAAGCGAAGGACGAGGCGGATCGCGCGGTGTACCTCGAAGG
>PLST01000388.1:382-5642 GCA_003164255.1 Acidobacteriaceae bacterium
TGCGCAAAATGCGAAAACAAAAGGTTTACTCTCGGCTAATTCAAACTTGCACCCGAAACACTCAAGATTATATGTGCGATTCATAAGCTGCGGTAGCTGGGCTAGTTTTCGAAGCCTTCGAAGGCGTCTTGAACGATTGCCTCAATAGAGGCCACTTCGTCGTCCGTTAGCTTCTCAAATTCGCGTTCGCGGCGCTTGCGGCCTAGCTTACCTTCATTCAGACGAATGAACCTGATGAGATTTTCCGCCATTTTGCACCCATGAATGCAAGGCAAACCTTGCGCATCTTATTGATTCTTTATTAGCGTCCCCGACGGGATTTGAAGCCGTGTTTTCGCCGTGAAAGCGCCCACCCGGACCCTATCAGGTGAAGCCTAGCCTAGCTGGCCCCGATCAGAAATAAAAGCCTGTGGGGAACCTATACACTTCGCAGCAGATCGCAGTTGATTCATTCATCCTCAGTGCTATCCGGCGATTTGCTTTTGAACCAGACCAAATCCTGGCGAAACGTTAGAATACGAGTGCAGAAATATCAGCCCGCCGGTGAGGACGACTACGCGTGACTATGCAAATCAACGCTGGCGACAGGATCGGCGGTCTGCCGATACTTGAAGTCCGCGATCTGCGACGGAGTTTTCCACTCGGATTTCATTCCATGACCTTGGAGAGGGCTGGATACTCAGGGTATCGCGCGAAGAAGCTCATCCGTGCACTTCTGATCGTCGGATACCTTGAGGCAAGTACTGACGGTCATCTGAGATTGACCCCGGCAGGCAGGACGTTCAGCCGCGGTTCGGCAGCAAAGCGTGTCCGATGGGAAACTGCTGATACGGCACTCAAGGAATTCATGGAACGTGTGGAACTAGCGAACCGCAACCAGGGATTCCTGATGACGATCACGGCTGCGGTGGTCTTCGGCAGTTACCTGCGTGGCGGCGAGCGCATCGGTGATCTGGATCTTGCCATCGAACTGGAGCCTAAGATGACACCAAAAGATTCCATCGCATTTCACCGGATGTACGCGGATCACTTCGAAAAGTCAGGTCGGGCTTACCGCTACGTAGGCTGCGAATACGACTGGGCACAGCGAGAGGTTCTTCTCTTTCTCAAAAACCGGAAGAGAACGCTGAGCATCCACACAATGAGGGATTTTGTCGCAATGGATAAGACCCCGGGTTTTTCTTACAAGATTCTTCTTGGTGATCCTGAGCGGATCAGCGCCAAGTTGCGAGCCCACGATGATAACGACAGGCCAACTCCTTGAACCCCGCTCCGTTAGCATGGGAATATCCGTCTTGCGAAGGAGCATACGTCATCGCCCGCCGCCGCGACCCACAAGAGAGCATGATCGAGTCGGCTCTGCAGCCCGGCCACTTTATTGCATGGAATCAGGAGAATGCATTCGTGGCAGATTTGGAGAGCACTGAGCGCGGGATCGCGGCTATGGTGGCCAACGCTCCTCAGCGGGCAACCAGTCTGTATGAGACCTTCATCGCCGCTTGTTTCTTGAANNNNGACTATGGTTTCTTCAACGATCTGGGCTCCGATGCATCTAAGGTTCTGAACGGGCCAGGCTTGGCGGCCTTCGAGAAAGAGGTGCGCGGCAGATTTGAGGAAGATTGCCGAAGACAAAAGGATCAATCGGGCGGCGACCCTCGAAATCGCTGGGGGCAGATTCTCATGTCAATCTATGTGCAGAAGCACAGCGTCGATGAATATCTAGCCGTTGCCGAACAGGCGGGGCTTACGCCCTTCGATTGCGCGACCGTCGCTTCGATGTTTGAGGCCAGGCGCAAGCTCGGCGATGCTCTGAGGTGGATCGAGCGCGGCATCGCGTTAGAAGCCCAGCATCCCCTCGGAAGGAACGCCGAGTGCAATCTCGTCGGCAGACGGCGCGCTTTGCTGAAGAAGCTCGGGCGCGGGCAGGAAGCGCTGGAATCCGCCTGGGCGGAGTTTGTGAAGCGCCCCGGTGCGTTTGCCTACGATGAGCTCATGGGCTACGTTCCGAAGCGGGATCGGACCGGTTGGCATGAAAAAGCGATGAAGGCTGGCGGGCGGGGCGATTTGGCCTCGCTCATCGATCTGTTGGTGAAGGTGAAGGAGGCCGGACGGTTAGCGGACCGCCTGGAGGGCGCAAACGATCGCGAACTGGAACAGCTGAGTCACTACACGACGGAGCCGGCGGCCAAGGCCCTTGCTCAATCGCATCCAGCCGTGGCAGCAAGGGTTTTTCGCGCGCTCTGTATGCGTACTCTGAAGGCTGCAAAGAGCAAGTATTACGATGCGGCGCTGGCGCACCTCAAAGAAGCTCGCAAGTGCTACTTGGCTGCAGGCCTTGAGCAAAAGTGGGAAGGCCTCTCGCTTGAGATCCGCCGGGATCATTTCCGGAAATCCAGTTTTATGCCGGGCTTCAACGCAGTCATCTCAGGGGAGAGCGCCCCCAGGGATGCATCTTTTCTCGATAGAGCGCGCAGGCGGTGGGCGGCCAAGACGACAGTGTGAAAGCACATTGCCGGATCCCAAAGATCCGGCCGCGTCAGAACCTGTGCCATGTGAGACGGCCCGTGGCTTACAGCCTTAGAAGAAGTCAGAGAACTCTTGACCTTATATCAGTAGTGCGCACCAGAACAGAGTTGTCTGGTTCCAACTCTCCGTCAAGATATTTGCGGCGAGTGGTCGCCTCAATCGCCTTACGATTTTCTCGGAACACGTCAAGCTTGTTCCTGTGGTCACCATGGAAATGATCGTCGAGCGCCTCTCGGCTGATGACGCATCGCACCCGCCGTTTCCCATCTTGCCCGAAGTAGACAACCGCATCTCGGCTTGAAATATACCGCTCTTGTGGAGCAAAGAACGTCAATTCACGGTGGCGTCCGCTGTCCAGAGATTGGCGCACGCTCCTCTCTATGAATTGAGCGAAGGGCTTGATGTCCGTTTCGATACTGGCCGAATCTAGAGCATGGAGATAGTCGTCCCGGTCTTCGACGCGGATCACAGTCCATGGAAAACCACCCGAGGCCAGCATGACATTCATCAGGAAACGGGCCATCCTCCCATTGCCGTCCGGATAGGGATGGATATAGCCGAACATCCAGTGCCCAAGGACTGCGCGGACGGATGGTTCTTTTTCCGATTCGAGCAGGTCGAAGAGGGCTGGCATCGCATCTCGAACCGCCTCCCAGCGGGGAGGTACGTAGCGTGATGTTCGAAGATAGACGGGCATGTTCCTGTATCCGGCCAGAGCCCCCGCCGCAATTAGACCTGCCCTGACACACGGCTGGAACATCTCGCGATACCACTCCTTGTGCCCCTCGCGTACAAGGTCAGCGGCGTCGCCTCCCGCGATTACGTTTCCGACCGCACCCTTGACTGCCTGGAATGCCTGCCAGTATCCGCGCGCCGCTAATGCGTCGCTGCTCCTTCGGTCTTCTTCATCGTGATCGGGGTCCCAGTCACCTTGCCGTACCTTTTCGATCAGGTCCAGAGTGACCGTATATCCCTCGATCGACAAAGAGTGGTAAGCATCGCTCCTGTAGATTTCATCAACGGATTGAAGATAGGCATCTCTGTCCTCCGGAAGTCCAAGAGGTTTGGGAAACACTGCAACCACGTCCTCTCGCATCATTTTCCACAGCATTTGCATGCGGCCCACGACAGGTGCCACCGCGGCTTGCGGCATTGCGAGGATCTTTTGCGCTTCGAGGGGATCTTTCTCTCGCACACCGTAGCCCGCACTCTTCATTGCGCCGATGATTTCATCTGCCTGCTCGTTACGGCCTATCTTGCGTAGCGCCCCAGCAAGATAGCCAGCCTTTGCCGAGTGTCCTCCATTCAACAGAAGTCGCAGCAGTTCCGAAACATCTCTGAGACTTGCGAGCACCACCTGCGATTCGACCGGATTGCGAGCAAAGAATGATTCCGTCACGCCAATAAGCGACGCAGGTGGCGAGAACAGTCGCAAGCCATCCCGGGTAACGAAGGCCTCCAGTGGCGGCATCTCGTTTTCCTTTAGATCGTAGAGAGATGTTCCGTAGCGAAGCTCGATAGTATGGTTCGTTCCCCTCGGGCTGCACACAACCACCTGATTCGGGATGATGGTTCTCTCGCCATGGAGCCACAGCGACTGTTCCGCCGACAGATGCCACTCATCCCCGAAACGGTCACCGCAGTAGCGGGCGCAAAATTCCCAGAAGGATGCATACCAAGGTGTACTGTCGCCAGTGCGCGTCTGCGGGCTCGCGGAAACCAGCCACCCTTTCATCACTTCCTGCAGGAAGCCGTTTCCAACCAGTCGCTCACGGTGGACACGACTGAGATCGGCGGAGCTAAACACGCGGCGTCCGCCGTGCTGAAGTTTCTTAAGCACAGCGAGAGATTCAGCGAGTTTCTGGTTCGGGGTTGCCATGAGCGGCAGGGCTCCTTCGAGCCATTGCAAGCGTTTTACGCTGCATGAATACAAGCATATTATGCTGCTCTAAAACAAGCAAATGACGCTGTGCAAGCACAAGCAGGCCCTGTCCTGCCATTCGGCAATCTGCTGTTCTCTAGCAAGGTGAATCCTCTCAATGTTCGTGCGTAAAGCTTTACCGGGCGACGCCGTCCAATGAAATAGCACGCCAGACGGCCCTACAGGAGGCGCGGAAGGCTGAAATTTGACGGACTCACTTTCGCCACTGCCACCTCGCCAGCACCTCTTCGACCCGGTCGGCGATTTGCTGGCGGGCTATAGCGCGGTCCACTCCATTTGCCAACAACCTGTCGTACGGGGTATGTTTGTGGCGAATTGCGGCTATGACCGCTAAAGTCAAGGCATTTTCCGCAAGATTCCTGCCAGCCTCGGTCCGCCCAACCCGGCCGCTTCCCCTTTGAGCGGCGTGTTCTGCGATGACCGCGACCTCGCTTGCCGGACACCCGGGGAACAGAGTTGCAATCTTCTGGGTCATTTGCGCGGCAAATTCAACATCCTGTTTTCGTCGCCGCGCGGCTCCGTGTGCCCGCGCCACGGCACGTTCGTCGGCATCCTCCAGGCATTCTCGCTCAGCCTGCTCGAGCCCTGCCGTTTCCACAAGGACACCCTGCCTCTCGTAACGCCCCCGTGATCGGCTGAAGCGGACGACCACGGCCACTCGTCCACTGTACTTAGTGGCGCGCCTCGTCAACGCCGTGTCACCCGATGGAAGAAACTCGAGATCGTCAAGCCGCGCGCATCGAAGGCAGATCGGCTGCTCCAGATCCATCGAGAGAAGTGAACCCTGTTCAA
>PLST01000321.1 GCA_003164255.1 Acidobacteriaceae bacterium
CGATACCAAAACATAATGCCCATAGTCCGGAGAAGATCAGGATTTGCTACCAGTGGCATCCGTTACGCGGACTGGATCTACGTGTCCGAAGACGCATGCGCTTTCCGACCGGGGAGTATATCTTCGGAGAGTTTCCCGATGGAACAATTGGTGGCTTTCCCGCGTGGATGACCGATCCGGCGGTTTGCTCAGCATGCCCGATCGGATCGCCCATGGCATCAGCTGGCGCTCTTGCGGAATTGCGGGCATTGCTGGATAGCGTGCGTTCTGGTTCTCTTGATGGGAGCCCGTTCCTGAACGGAACGCCCAGGGAGAACCCGCATGCGACCCAAAAAGACGTTGACGTTGGCGCAGATGGAACTTCTATTCAGCCACCGCGCCCCGATCACCCTGCCAATGGAGAGGCAACGCGATCTAACCGCCGCACTCGCCGACCTGCTGCTCAACGCGGCAACCAATAAGTGTGGCGAGCCAACCCCAAATGCCCAGAGGGAGGTCGACGATGCATCCGAAGCTGACGATTGAACTGCTCAAGCGCCGTGCTGTTGTTTATATTCGGCAGTCTTCTCCAGGTCAGGTCGTTCACAATCTGGAGAGCCAACGCCGGCAATATGGTCTGGCCGATCACGCCCGCCAACTTGGATTTCATGAGGTGCAGGTCATCGATGAAGACTTGGGGCGTTCCGGCTCCGGCAAAGTGGAGCGGCCTGGATTCGAACGACTTGTCGCAGAGGTCTGCTCAGGAGAAGTGGGAGCTGTCCTCTGCATCGAAGCGTCGCGCCTGGCGCGCAATGGCCGCGACTGGCACCATCTGATCGAACTCTGTGGACTGGTGCGCACGGTCGTCATCGATCCGGATGGAATCTACGATCCGTGTATTCTCAACGACCGACTGCTGTTGGGACTCAAAGGCACGATGAGTGAATTTGAATTGAACCTGTTAAGGCAGCGTTCCCTGGAAGCGATTCGCCAAAAGGCGCGCCGCGGAGAGTTACAGTTCAGGTTACCGGTCGGCTATCGATGGACGCCGAGCGGTAAGATCGAAGTTGATCCCGACCGCCGCGTGCAGCAAGCCGTGGAACTGATCTTTGCGAAAGTTGCAGAATTGGGCAGCGCGCGGCAAGCGCTGCTGTGGTTTCGCCGCGAAAAGGTCAGCCTGCCAAAGAAGGATGAGGGGCCGGGACAGGAGATCACGTGGAAGCTGCCGGTTTACAACACCATATGGCATGTGCTGAGAAATCCGATGTATGCTGGCGCCTATGCATTCGGCAAAACCGAATCGCGGACCAAGGTGGTCGATGGCCGCGCAAGAAAGTCCGAAGGTCACTTTAAACCGATTGAGTCATGGATGGTTTTGCTTCGCGATCACCATGCTGGGTATATCAGTTGGGAGCAGTTCGAGCGGAATCAAGCAATGCTGGGCGATAATGCACACATGAAATCGCGCATGGAGCCGAAGGCGGGACGCGGAGGGCGGAGCCTTCTTGCCGGTCTGCTTCGCTGTCGCCGTTGCGGGCGGATGCTGCACGTTGCTTATAGCGGGACCAATGGCAATGTACCCCGCTATCACTGTCGTGGTGCTCAAATCAACCATGGCGAAGACTGGTGCATATCGTTCGGCGGGCAGGGACCCGACCTCGCTGTGGCAGCTGAGATTCTTGGAGCGGTGGAAGGCAACGCTGTCGAGGCGGCTCTCGAAGCTGCAACCCGCGTTGCCGAACAGCAACAGCAGCGACGTCATGCCTGGTCACTGGAGTTGGAGCAAGCGCGATATGAAGCCCATCTGGCTGGGCGCCGGTATGAGGCCGTCGATCCAGACAATCGTCTCGTCGCTGCCGAACTGGAGGCTAGATGGAACGCCGCCCTGCAAACTGTGGCAGAGTTGGAGGCGCGCCTGCGTAAAGACGAGCTTTCCAGCGAGACCGCACGGATTCCAGATAAAGAAACATTACGCAACCTAGCGCACGATCTTGCCACCGTTTGGAATCTGCCCGCCACTGACATGCGTTTGAAGCAACGCATCGTTCGCATCCTGGTCGCAGAGATCGTCGCCGATGTAGATCAAGAGAGCCAACAGATCATCTTGCTGATTCACTGGACCGGCGGCCAGCACTCGGAATTGCGCATCAAGAAAAATGCCACCGGCAAGCACCGCCGGTGCACTAGCCTCGAAGCAATCGAGATCATAAGACGTATGGCTGGCAAGTTCCCTGATGATCAGATAGCCGCCACACTGAATAGGCTGAGCTTGCGGACCGGCATGGGAAATACCTGGCGTGAGGGAAACGTCCGCACGGTACGCAGCTATCATGAGCTACCCGCGTTCTCGGCGTTACAGTGCGAGCGAAGCACACTCACCATGGAAGAAGCGTCGACACGCTTAGCCGTGAGCCACAAGATCGTGCGGAGATTGATTGAAGCAGGCAGGATAACAGCGACTCAGGTCGTGCCTTGCGCGCCATGGGAGATATCTGCGGAGGCGATTGAATCCCAGGCAGTCTTGACGGAAATCGAACGGATCAAGAAGCGAGCGCGGCCACTACGGGCAACATCTGTCGAGGATTTACCGATGTTTGCGGAGATATGAACCAACATGGCCGCAATCGGCCCCCGTCGGCCCAAATCCGACTCATGCAATAGCGTGTATTTTCAATCATGTAGCGAGGAGGTGCAGAATGTTGCAGGATC
>PLST01000324.1 GCA_003164255.1 Acidobacteriaceae bacterium
TCTATCTTGATGCCGCTCTAGCGCTCCGAATGGCGCCATAAATATTTCTGGGACCACCAATCAAATTACCAGCGCGTCGGGGATGCGCCTGATCCAGATTGGTGGCCGCTTAACGTTTTAGTACAGGTGCGAAACATTGCCGCTGTCACTACTAAGGTGGGACTCGGAGCACGATCCGGGTTCCATCAGGCACCGCGCGTAGAGTTCGCAGAACCAAGCAGCACAAGGGTTGGACGATAACTGTTCGATCTGATTCTCAACTTGCGATGCGAGCTGAAGAGTGCTTGGATTAGTGATATTAAAGCCGGCGCGAGAATGTTGGATGCCGTGGGGAAGAAACAAACTGGAATAGGTCGACGGAAATGCTTGACTACTTGCTCTTGAAAAGAGGGAGAACGACGACACTAAAACGTCGCGGATTCTTGAAAGGCATGGCATGGCTCAGCGCATCCTTGGCGGTGCCGAAGCTTCTTGAGCGCGATGCTCACGGGCAATCGGTGTCGCCGAAAAGTCCGGATTCGCGGGCGATTTATATCTCCGGATTGCAACTGCCGTCGGATGAGATGGGTACTTACTACCAGCTCACCTATCAAGCTTCCCAGGCAAAGTGTGAATTGCAGGTGGACGCACAGTACACCCTGTGGGTCCCTGCCGGACTGAAGCGGGTCCGATCTGTCATCGTACATCAGCACGGTGCAAGCATTCTGGCAGCGCAAGGTGGTTCTACGGCTGCATATGACTTGCACTGGCAGGCGCTGGCAAAGAAATGGGACAGCGTTCTGCTGGGACCTTCCTACCACGTCCTCAACGATGACATTGGTTTGACCCCGGGCGGCGCCGAACTATGGTTTGATCCGCGCCTCGGTTCTGAGGCTACGTTCCTGAAGGCTTTGGGGGACTTTGCACGCATGGCAAGCCTCCCTGAAATCGCCACCTCGCCATGGTGCTTATGGGGACACTCAGCCGGGGGCATATGGGCCAATGTCATGGCGACCCTTCACCCTGACCGAGTGGCGGCCATGTGGCTTCGTAGCGGAACTGCCGCGATGTTTCGCACCAGAGCGGAGTTCCATCAACCAGAGGTGCTGCGGGCGCTTTGTGAAATTCCAATGATGACCAATGCAGGAATACTCGAAAAGACCAGGGGGCCTTGGCAAGGCTCCATCGATACGTTCCAGGAGTACCGGACGAAAGGGGCGGCAATTGGATTTGCTCCGGATCCTCGCTCGGCACATTTCTGCGGAGATTCCCGATATGTCGCTATTCCTTTTATGAATGCATGCATGGCGATGCGGCTGCCGGAAGTTGGCTCTATATCCGCCAAGCTTCGTCCCGTGGACATGAGCAGGGCTTGGCTAGCGACACTTGGCGCGACCGAAGCCTTTCCCGCGAAGGAATACAGAGGAGATGCCAGGACGGCCATCTGGCTACTGGACGAATCCGTTGCCTGTAAGTGGATGGACTATGTTCAAACCGGAACAGTAGCCGATTCGAGCAAGCCGCCAGCTCCAATCAATGTGCGTGTTTCTGCCGATTCCGGGGGCGGCAACGTAATTACGTGGAATGCCGAAGCCGATTTGGAGTCCGGTCTAGGTGCATTCGTCGTCATGCGCGACGGACGGGGGCTCGCCCGGTTGCCGGAGCGTCCGCCCGATAGGCTTTTCGGAAGACCGCTGTACCAGGGGTTGTCGTTCCACGATACACCTGAAGCCCCTCTGCTTCCGATGCGCTACTTAGATAGTGCTACCACGCCGAATGTAAAGCATATCTACACGGTGGTTGCACTAAGTAGCTCAGGCGTTGCGTCCGATCTGTCAGCTCCTGGAAATGTGCAATGAGCGTACGGGAATTCGCTGGAAATACTTTGGTCGGTGGTTCTGCCTAAGGCTGGCCCCAATGGATCTTGTCAGCTACCGCACATGAATAATGAGGAATTGGAGAATCGACGCAATTAATGAATGATATTGAAGATCTTTCTCGAGAGTCCCGTTCTGATGTGTCGCGGGTGCATGTTCGTCGCCGATCGTTTCTCGCTTCCATGTTTGCCCTTGGAGGTGGCTTTGCGACCGCCATCATTCCAAAGACGCTCCGCGCTCAAATATCCGGCGCCTCGAACCTGCCAGCGACATTTGACAGCAGCATGACCGTCTGGTCGAACGAGCCGGCAACGGATTGGCTCGAAGCATATCCCATCGGCAATGGACGCCTCGGCGCGATGGTTTTCGGCGGTGTTGCAAGTGACACGCTCATCTTGAACGAGGACACGCTCT
Source organism: Acidobacteriaceae bacterium (assembly GCA_003164255.1). GTDB lineage: Bacteria > Acidobacteriota > Terriglobia > Terriglobales > Acidobacteriaceae > Telmatobacter. The sequence goes on from PLST01000324.1 coordinate 2,271, forward strand.
ACGCCGAGGAACCAGGGGGCCGTGACTTGCCGCTCGACATTACCGATGCCTATGCCGACGTCGTCGAGTTACTCCGCCAGGGGCGGTACAGAGATGCAGATGATATCGTCAGCAAGGAGTGGCTTGGCCGCGCACAGCCGTGTTATCAGCCCTTGGGTTCCTTGCATCTGACCATTGGCGGTCAGGGCGAGTTCTCTGGGTATCGTCGCCAACTTGATCTCTCCAATGCGGTTGCCACTACGTCCTACCGCAGAGAAGGCGTTCTCTACACGCACGAAACCTTCGCATCGTTTCCTGATAACATCATTGTCCTCCGCCTTCGAGCAGACAAGCCGTCTGCGCTCAGGCTGCATGCCGCGTTGGATTCTCAGCATCCCACCGCGGCAATATCGCAATCTGGAGATCGGGAAATCGTGCTACACGGAAAGCTGCCGGGTATCGCACTACACAGGACGCTCGAATGGGTTGAAGGAATCGGTGATCAGTGGAAGTATCCCGAATTCTTTAGGCCCGAGGGGAATTGGGGACGCCGGCCAGGCGCGCAGCCGATCCTTTATGGGGAAGATGTCGAGAATCGCGGAATGCTCTTTGAAGCTCGCCTTCGTGTGCTGCGCTGCGATGGCACAGTCGCGGCGAAAGGTGATGGCCTTTCGATTGAGGGAGCCCAGGACGTTGTGCTTGCCTTGGCCATGGCATCGAGTTTCAACGGTTATAAGAAAAGCCCGAGCCGCGATGGAGCCGATCCCGCCTCGCGCACACTCCGTGTCCTCGCCGCCGCCGCAAACCGCACTGCGGAAGAGTTGCGAGACAGGCATACACAGGATTTTCGCAAGCTTCACAGTCGCGTCTCATTACATATTGACGACCCTTTCGGAGCCTGTGGACGCTCGACTCCGGAGCGTCTCAAAGTCTTCAGCGGTGGGCGGGACCCGACCCTGCTTGCACTCTACTTCAACTTCGGTCGCTATCTTCTGATTTCATGTTCGCGGCCGGGCACGCAGGCGGCAAATCTCCAGGGAATATGGAATGTCGACCGCATTCCACCCTGGGCCAGTGCTTACACAACTAACATCAACATTCAGATGAATTATTGGGCTGCTGAAACTGCCAACCTCTCGGAGTGCCATGAGCCGCTGCTTGACTTCATTCGCGAGATGTCGGAAATGGGCCGTGCCGTTGCCCGCGACATGTACCACAGGCCCGGCTGGGTAATGCATCACAATACTTCAATTTGGCGCGATGCGCAGCCGGTTGACTGGCATGGTTATGTTGCTTTCTGGCCCATGGCAGGCGGATGGTTCTGCGAGCACCTGTGGGAGCATTTCCGCTTTACGGGAGACAAGGCCTTTCTAGGCGAGACCGCATATCCTATCCTGAAAGGCGCTGCCGAATTCTACGATAGCTGGCTCGTGTCGGATGCTGATGGCCACCTGCTTACACCCGTAAGTGATTCCCCGGAGAACCTGTTTATCTACATTGACAGCGCCGGACGAGAGCAGGTTGGTGGGATGGCCATGGGCTGCACGCTGGACATGGCTATCATCCGCGAGCTTTTTCGAAATACGATCCGCGCGGCTAAGGAACTCGATGTCGATGCGGATTGGCGCCAGCATTTGAACCAGCGTATTGAGAAGCTATTACCCTATCGTGTCGGCAGCCGCGGGCAACTACTCGAGTGGTTCAAGGACTTCAAAGGCGTGCCACCTCGCCATAACACATCGCCCTATTTCCCGCTTTATCCCAGCGACCAGATTACGCCCAGAGAAACGCCGGAACTTGCCGCCGCTGAGCAGAGATTGCTGGAGGAGCGAGCGCGGACCGGCGGGGCCTTCATCGCCGCCTGGATGTCGGCCGCTTGGGCACGCCTTCGTCAGGGTAATACCGCCCACGAATATCTCGAAAACCTGCTTCGCCATGGCACGCATACGAATTTGATGAATGGCGGTGGAAAGATCTTCCAGATCGATGCCAATCTCGGTGCAGTTGCCGCGGTAGTTGAAATGCTTATGCAGTCACATGCCGGCGAGATTGAATTGCTGCCAGCGCTGCCTGATGCCTGGCCAAACGGTGCTGTGAAGGGGCTCCGTGCCCGCGGAGGTTTTGAGGTGGATATCACCTGGAAAGACGGCAGGCTCACGACAACAAACGTGTCGAGTGCTTTTGGATCTCGTTGCCGTATTCGCTATGGCGAGAGCACAGTGGAATTGCACATGAAGCCGAAGGACCGTCGCACTTTCGGGCCTTCGCTTGTATGAGTCCAGTTTCATTGGTGGGTTTGAGAACGGTGTTATGCGGTCTACTGCAATAAACCGGCTCGCGTTCCAAGTCGCGACAACCAGCAGGAGAGGCGATGGAGAGATGAAACAAAATGACCGTGACATCGATATACCGATTGCTGTGCCGGAAATGAAAGCATCGGCTCTTGCAATGCCGACGCGGCGGACATTTCTCAACCAGCTAACAGCGGTGGGAACGGGAGTTGTCGGCTCCGCAATGCTACCAAGTGGAACTATCGCTCAGCAGCACTCCGCGGGCTCCCGGTGTCCGGTGCCTGGTTCTGCCGTTGTCGCCTCAGATTCCTCCACCGTGGTCGAGACTGCTGCGGGAAAAATTCGCGGCTTCTGCCGCAAAGATGTCTATGTGTTCGAAGGGGTTCCCTATGGCGACTCCACGAGCGGGGAAAACCGTTTCATGCCGCCTCTGCCGCCGCAGCATTGGACCGGAATCCGCAATGCGCTGCAATACGGCCCGGTGTGTCCGAGCCGCGACTACAACCACTTTGTCTATGATGGGAAAAACCTGCCGAAGGCGGATGAAGACGCCTTTCTGCTTCATCGTGGTCACGCGATTGCGGTCCCGGGGGAGGATTGCCTGCGGCTCAACCTGTGGACGCCGGAAATCAATGGTTCCCACCGCAGGCCAGTTATGGTCTACATGCATGGTGGCGGGTACTCCGGCGGCAGCGGCCACGACCTGCTCAGTTATGAAGGTGAAAGTCTCGCGCGCAATCACAATGTTGTGTTGGTCAATCATAATCACCGTCTGAATATCCTTGGCTATTTGAATCTTGCGGGCATAGGCGGAGAGCGATACGCATCATCTGCCAACGTCGGCATGTTAGATTGCGTGGCTGTGCTCGAATGGGTACGCGATAACATCGACAGGTTCGGAGGAGATCCCGGAAATGTCACGATCTTCGGGCAGTCCGGCGGCGGCGGCAAGGTCGTCAATCTTATGGCGATGCCTTCTGCCAAAGGCCTTTTTCATCGTGCCATCGTGCAGAGCGGCCCTTATTTGAAGGCGCTATCAGCGGATTACTCTCACCGAGTTGCCTTGAACGTTCTTGAAGAACTCGGCCTATCGCATTCCAATCTGGATGAACTCCAAACAGTCCCTATAGACCGGCTGGAAGGCGCCGGTGCGGAGGCAATCAGGAAGGTGCAGGTTCCGTCATCCACGGAACTGCGGCGCACTTATGGCGACAGCAATTGGGGGCCAACCGTGGACGGGAAAACATTGCCTCATCAGCCGTTCGACCCCTCGGCCCCCTCGATCTCGGCGGATGTGCCCCTGCTTACCGGGACAAATCTTCACGAATTCACAAGCGGACTTGATCATCGCGACGCCCAGTCGATGACATATGAAAACATGTCCCGCCTGATCCGCGAGACCTTTGGCGATTCCGCAGACTCGATCATCGAAGCCTATCGTGAGGATTATCCGAGAGCTTCGCCCTTCGATCTCTATGCGACGATTGCTGCGTCGAGCTTGCGTATTCCCTCCTTTGAGCAAGCCCGGCGCAAGGCGGCGCTAAACGCGGCGCCATCGTATGCCTATGTCTACTCCTGGCGCACGCCCGTGCTCGATGGTCGGCCAGGCACCTTCCATGCGTGTGAGATATCGTATGCCTTCGACAATGGCGAGTTGTGCGACCACTACAGCGGACTACTTGCGCCCGCGCTACGTCTCTCTCGGCAAATGGGCCGCGCCTGGACGAATTTCGCGCGCAGCGGAAATCCCAATCACCCGGATCTGCCTCATTGGCCTGCCTACGAAGATAGCCAGCGTGCTGTGATGTTTCTGGACGTTCCGTGCTCGGTGCGCAACGATCCTGAAGGCAACGGGCTCAGGATCATCGCAAAATCGTATTCCTAACTTGGACTGACGTTCCGAAATCGGCGTGATTTTATCGACTAACGACGTAGCGGCAGTAGGGGAGGATCCGCTATGAACAAAAGATCTTTTAGAACGTGGCGTATCTTTCTAATTCTGGCGATTGCTCCGATTGGGCATCGTTCGGCCTCTTCACAAATGATAGTTGACAGTTTGAACGGACCTGTTACCCCGGCTGAGACAGATTCGTTCCTGCGCTTTGTGTCCGGCCTGACTCCCGATGCGGACAATCAAAATAATGCCTGGTCCTACGGTCGGAGCGGACAAGCAGTTCGAGCCATGGGGATGGTCTACGAAATGAATCATGACGTCCGTGTTCTGAACCAGATGATTCGTTTCTGTGATGCTCTGGCTGCGGAGCGAAATGATTTGGCCCCAGCGCCTCTTGGGCGGCACATCATCTGGACCGGACGCATCGATCCCGTTTGGCCGAACAACCTGAAGAAAGCTCCCCTCGAAACAGGAGGGGAACAGGGAGATATGGCGGGAAATCTTGCCTACTGTGCTGTCCTGATTCTGGAGACACAAGCCCTTTGGAATAGCGCCGTCCCAAGCGGCGACAGCCGTCATTTCGGAATGACTTACCTGGCTCGCGCTAAAACGTACGTGATCGACGCGGATGCATCCATCGATGGGCACATCCTGAGAAGTCTGCTCGACCTCTCTCATGGCGGTCACCAGTACTTCTCAAAGAGTTCGCCCTACAAGGGCGGAACGCCGGTCCCTTGGAATCAGCAGATGATGTTCAACTACGCTTTCGAAAACATGGCGATTGCACATCGGCTTCTCAAAGACGATCCCGCCCGGGCGGAAAAGTACCACAAGATCGTTTCCGACAGTCTTGACTGGTTCTTCACTGACGGCCAGCAAACCACAATCGATAGCGCAGGCAAGCCCGCATATAACTGGGGCTACGCCCTTCCTGCCAGGGGTGGTGAAGACGCAACTCACGCCAGTATGGACGTTGCCGGGTTCTATAGTGCCTATGCGACGGGCGACTATGGACTGGCGCCGGATAAGATGGCGCCGTTCGCGAATACGCTTGTAGACGTGATGACAGTTGGGCCGAGGAGCTTTAGCGGACGAGTTGATGGGACAAGCGGAGTAGGCCATGCCGCTAACACAAGGAACCTAGGTAGCGGATATTTTCTCGTGGCCGAATTCCGTCCGGACGCCTACCTCAGCATGATCTCCCCGGAGTTAGCGGCAGGTGGCACTACGGATAAGGTTGATATATTCTCGCGCTTTTTATGGGCTAAGAATCGGCGGGCGTCAGCTTTCAACCAGAAGTAGATGAGCGGCCCTTGATACACTTCTCGAACATGGCCGGAGTTTTCCCGTCCACCCTGGCGGCGCGGTGGCTGAGACTTCACCAATAGCCAAGCGC
>PLST01000219.1 GCA_003164255.1 Acidobacteriaceae bacterium
TCGTTGTCGTATGCCGGCAGCCAGGCATAATCTTCCTTCGTCTTCAACATCGCGCCATCGGGCGAGAGCCACGGCCGCGACCTTCCAAGCGGCTGGATGGCTGAGTGGGCGGAGCCGCCGCCGAGCGTCAGCATGACCGTAACATCGTGTTTCCTGGCCCAGTCCATGTCCTGCTGCAGACGGGCCTGCTCGACTTTGTACGCTGGATCCGAAGGCAAATTGAACCCGGTGCCGACCCGAACTCCCTTGATGCCCAGCTTCTCCATCAACGTGTAAACGCCTTCGTTCATGTTGTTCGGCCACTCGGTATCGAGCGCGTACGTCGGGAACTGCACCCTGCCGCGCTCAGGAGCGATCACCCTGGCAAGCGTGGCGGCAAAGATGCTTCCACGCCCTGGGATATCGAGCACCAATGCATATCCGCCGTACTCCGATGGCACCTCGGGCGTTACGCTGACGTCCTGCGAAGCTCCCTTCGCCATGTTCAGTTCCACCGGGGTCGATCCGATGTCGCCGATCTTGAATACATGCGGAACCCAGACATCGCCCTCAGGCACCGCCGTACCGTAGTGGACCAACCGGAACGTTGCTTTTCCGCGAATGTCCTCATTCGACCGATTCGTCAAGTGGAATACAAGATGCGCCTGTTCACCGTCTCCAAGGATGTCCACCATGGTTGAGGAGCCGGTGTCGACACTCAGTTGCCGTACTTCGACATCAGGCTTTGCCGTCAACCCGAAGGCCTCAGCAAAGCCGGGCATCTTGGCGCCAGTCACCATCTGCGCCTGGGACCCGGCTGCTATACAAATACCTGCAATGACTCCCAACCAACGTACAATCTTCATTTTCATCTTGATCCCCGTGAACGGCTTTGGCGGCTCGCCGACCCATCAACCACTAAAGCAATGGCGTATCTGCTGCCTCCGTTGTATGCTTGATGGGAACGTTTCCATCAAGTCTTCAGAAGTCCGAAGTATAGCGGGAGCGAAAAGATAAATGCAAGCTTCGCCCAAAACGAGCACTGTGAATGCACCAAAATAAACGCCGTCGAAAATCGAGAATGGAGGCTTTCGTTGATTTCCTTTTCACGCGCCATTTCTTACAGGCCGCGCAAAATTAGTGTTGCTGCGATAGTTTTCCTGGCCGCCCTGATCCAGGTCTTGCTCCAACATTCACGGGCACAATCGGCATACAGTGTTATCCATCCCCTTGTTGGAACGGCGAATGGGGGGCAAACGGCCCCGTTTGCCGGGCCTCCCTATGCAATGACCAGTTGGACGCCCGAAACTCGTACAACCGAAGAGAAATGTATCGCCCCATACTACTTTGCAGACAAGAGGATCACAGGCTTTCGCGCGAGTCACTGGATGGACGGCGGTTGCGGGCAGGAATACGGCAGCGTGACCATCATGCCGGTCACAGGCGACAGTTTCAGCGTCGATCCAAACGCGCGCGCGTCGCACTTTGTCCATGTGACCGAACATGCGACGCCCGCTTTGTATTCGGTTATGCTCGCCCGTTACTCAACCCGCGTGGAGATGACGGCAACTGCGCGCGCCGGGGTCTTTCGAATAACGTTTCCAGAGGGCGCGCCTGCCACGCTGCTCTTTCAGCCTTATGCGCATGCAGGCGAAGGTTTCGTTCGGGCGCTTCCAGATCGGAAAATGGTCGTTGGCTACAATCCGGTCCATCGCATCTATCAGGGGCAGGGACAGACTGCGGGGTTCAGCGGCTACTTTGCCGCGCGCATCGATCATGCGTTTTCCCGCACAGGTACCTGGTGCGGAACATCGATTCATCCTGGAATGCTCGAGCAGGGCGCAGGGTGCACACAGCTCGGCGCCTTCGTCAGTTTGGGAGATACGGGTGGACAACCAGTTGTGCTGATGGTTGGAACATCGTTTACTAGTCTGGAAGAGGCGGAAAACAATCTTGAGGCGGAGACCTCAGGGCGCAGTTTCGACGAAATCCAGCAAGCGGCCGAGGCCCAGTGGCGCGAGTCGTTGAGTTCGATTGAGGTCGAAGGAGGAACGGCGGAGCAGCGCAGCATCTTCTATACGGCGCTGTACCACTCGATGCTCGGACCGCGCCCGGTGAATGACGTGGATGGCACATACAACGGCTTTGCTCAATCCGGAGTGAAGCACCTTTCCAAGGGCGAGGAATACTACGACGATTTTTCGATGTGGGATACCTTTCGCGCTTTGCATCCCCTGCTGACGTTAATCGATCCCAGGCGCCAGGAGCGCATGGTGCAATCGATGGTTCTGAAGGGAGAGCAGGGTGGATTTCTCCCCAACTTCCCGATGTGGAATAACTACACCGCCGAGATGGTTGGCGATCATGTGCCGATCCTCTTCGTAGATGCCTATCAGAAGGGGCTTCGACATTTTGACGTGGATGAGGCCTACCGGCTGTCGATAAAGAATGCCACCATCACCCCGCCGCGAGACATGTATGTTGACGGCAAGGGAAGGCGCGCGCTCGATTCTTATGTCAAATACGGATACATCCCGCTCGAAGATCCAGTGGCAGATGCTTTTCATCATAATGAGCAGGTCTCGTGGACCTTGGAGTATGCCTATGACGATGCCATGCTTGCCGATTGGGCTGGTGCACTGGGTAAGACGGAAGATGAGACCATGCTACGCAAGCGGTCAGAAAACTGGCGCAACGTCTTCGACGGCAAAGTTGGCTTCGTTCGAGGACGTCATGCAGATGGCTCATGGGTCGAGCCATTCGACCCCTCCAAGCCGGCCTCTTACATTACCGAGGGACTGCCGTGGCAATACACGTTCTTCGTGCCCCAGAACATTCCCGGTCTGATTTCAGCGATGGGAGGGCGCGAGCGCTTTATTGCAGAACTTGATGGCCTGTTCGATCGGCATCTTTACGATCAGGGCAACGAGCCCAGTCACCAAATCGCATACCTATACAACGCGGCAGGCGCGACGGCAAAGACCGAACAGCGCGTACGAGAGATGTTGGCTCTTTATTCTGATGCCCCAGGCGGCATGCCTGGAAACGACGACGATGGACAAATGTCCGCATGGTGGGTGATGAGTGCCATGGGAATTTATCAGGTTTGCCCCGGACGGCCCGTTTTCTCGATCGGAAGTCCACTTTTTCAGCGCGTTACGCTTCATCACGCCGACGGCACGACCTTCGTGATCGAAGCAAATGGCAACTCAGATCGCGCGGCCTACATTCATTCTGCAACTCTCAACGGAACGCCACTTAACAGGCCGGAGATCGATTACACCGCACTGATGCATGCGGGGCGCCTGGTATTTCAGATGAGCGATTCGCCGAACGCTAGTGCGTTCGCGCAAAGAGCCCGGTAAACAGCAAGCTATAAGGCTGTGCAATGGAGGGATGTAATCCAACAAGGACGAACCCGAACCAGCAGGAGAAGAAGATGAGCAACGAAACAGTTTCAGGAAGTTCTTTACGCGACAACGTGGAAGAACTGCGTGCGTTGCTTATACATACCGAAGAGCTTCAACTGCAGGTTGCTGGGGCGGCGAATGCACTTGGAAATGCTCTATTGAATGGCGGCAAGCTTTTGGCCTGTGGAAACGGCGGCAGCGCTGCCGATGCGTCTCACCTCACGACTGAATATGTCTGCAGGTTCAGCAAGGATCGCCGGCCCTATCCCGCCATCTCGCTCGCGACGCACGGCGGCGACATTACGGCCATCGGCAATGACTACTGTTTCGAAGATTTGTTTGCGCGGCAGGTGGAAGCCTTTGGCCGCTCGGGCGACGTGCTAATGGCATTTACAACCAGCGGCCGCAGCGAAAATGTTCGACGTGCCCTGCTTACGGCAAAGAGGCTGGAGTTACGGACAGTTGCCTTTCTTGGCGGCGACGGCGGTGTCTGCACTGGCCTCGCGGAAATTGAACTATTGGTGAGAAGTACTACGCCTGCTCGCGTTCAGGAGATTCACAAGCTTCTCCTTCACACGATTTGCGAGATCGTAGAGACGAGACTTTAGGCGCTCGCAAATGAGTTTTTCTGGATGATTCAGGTTTTCGATTTGCCTGCTCGCCCTCCGATGCCGCAACGATATTAAACTCGCAACATACTTGTGCTATCAGTAAGGCGGAGGATCAAATCCCCATGGCGACACAGATCGCCGAGACATCTCCGATTCGTTCTCCGAGAGCGGCCGGGACAACCTGGCAGATCTTTGCTGAGGCTGGCAGCGCCTCGCGTTGCATAGCCAGCCGAGCCGGCGCCAAGAGATTCTCGCCCATGCGCATGGCGAGCCCTCCAATCACAATTCGCTCCGGATTGAAAACATCAACCAGAATCGCCAGCCCTTCGCCCAGGCGGCTTCCAGTCTCACGAATAATCTGCCTGGCCAGGTCGTCCCCTTGCTGCGCGGCCTCGGCAACATCCTTGGCTGTGAGCACTCCGTTTTTCTCGAATTCCGCGGCAAGCACAGTGTTCTTTCCATTTTTGATTGCAGCCTCAACCTCCTGACAAGCCACCTGCGCCATACCAGCGCCGCTGGCCCAGCCTTCTACCGAGCCCGCCTTGTTGTATCCCACTGGCCCCGATGCCGTAAGCCTGACATGGCCAATCTCACCAGCTTGGCCTGATGCTCCCCTGAGCAGACGGCCGTCGGTAATTACGCCTGCACCCAGTCCCGTGCCCATCGTCAAGAAGACCATGTGACGCGTACCTTGTCCCGCACCGAATCGATGCTCAGCAACCGCCCCCGCGTTGGCGTCGTTTTCTATCCGGCAAGTTAGCCCGAACTCCGCCCCTAGTATTGAAGTGATCGGTACATCGACCCATGTGGCCAGGTTGGGTGGCGCTTGAATCACGCCCGCGTCTTGATCCAGCGGACCGCCGCAACTCACACCGATATCTCCCAGCATCGATCTGTCGATACCCGATGAACCAATGAGGCGGTGGATGGACTGCTTGATCAACTCGATCGCCCGTTCCGGGCCCTGATCCGGCAAGGTTGGGAATTCAACACGTGACAGCATTGCCGGCGGGTCGGATGAAAGAACAACAGCGGTCTTCGTTCCGCCAATGTCAACGCCGATCCAGATCTTGCTTTTTGACGGGTGACTTTGCGTTTCATTCATATCGCACCATCTCGAGAAATGAATCTCCGGCCGCATAGAGCAAGTGCGGGGAACGCTCCAAGCCAGCCTTGGTCACCGGCGCTCAAGGACAACTAGATCGAGAGTATCGGTGGGCATTGCATTGGATAGCTTCAAACTGCCACCGCTTCCGGAACTTTCCTCAACCAGTTCCAGGTTTCGCGTGTCGTTGAGTCGGTAGCGCCTTAAAGTAAATGCCGCGTTGCCCCAAGGTAAGTTATCGATCTGCAGATTGTATCCGGCATTGTCGCGGTAGACGATTCCGGTGCGGAGCGCCAATGACTTTTCCTGGGAAGTCGTAGGGGCTGGTGCGCCCGCACTCGGATTGCCCACAGATTCCGCCGCACTCTTGGGCAACTTGCTCGAGGGAATCTCATAATTGCTTATTAATACCTGAACCTTTTTGCCGTCTTGAGAACGCCCGGCGAGCACAGCAAATCCAAATGTGTCGACGCCCTCAACCGCAAACCGCTGCGGCGTATCCAGCATCGCGCCCATTGCCTTGAACGCATAGGCAGGCTTTAGATAATGGCCTTGCAGATCGAAAAGTCCCATCCAGGCTGCGTCACCGCGATAAAACATCGCCTCGTCGAGTGGAGCGTCCTGTAGATAAGTGAGAACGGCGCCAATGAAGGCTGCGTTGTGTGCGCTTTGCAGTTCGTCCTTCTCCCGCGCGGTGTAGTCAGCGCTCAAATTCCATTCCGAGAGAATGCTCTCCGCTTTGGTGAATCCGCTAGCATTGAGTACATTCCGGATCACGTGAGAAAGCCGAACAGCATCGTAGGGGTCAGCCGATGAGTTAGCGTAAGTGTGCCAGGAATAAAAATCGAGCGGCACGTTATGAGCCGAGCAGTAACGGATAAAGCCTTCTCGATAAGCTCCATTGTCGCGAAGATCAAAAGGGTTCGCAATCGCGTCCCCGCCTACTTTGAGCGTGGGGTCGACGGACTTCAAAGCTCGCGCAGTCTTTTCGTAGAGCAAATAAAACTGCTCAGCCGTACCTGTCCAGAATATATTTCCCGGCTCATTCCAGAACTCCCAGTAGCGGACGTTGTAATGGAATCCGTTTGCCCAGCCCTGGTTGTAGTGCATCGCAATGTGCTTCACCACATTGGCGAACCTATCGAAATCGGCAGGAGGATTTGGGTTGGCGCCCCAACTGCGGCCGATGCGGTAATAAACTTCCGCTCCACTGGCGTGAATGGCGGTGAGCATCTTATCGGTCGGGCCAAAGTTGTAGCTTTCCTGCTTATCGGGGTCGGCATTCTCGTCGGGAAAGATAACAGAGGCGTTGCCTGACTTCACAACCGCAGCGCGTACCGCGGAGTCGGGAATGAGCCGGGTTAGAGGTTTGCTTTCGTAATCGAACATGGCATCTACATCGGTGGGCCCCATCACATCGTGGGTGCGGACCTGGCTGACACGCAATTCCCTGTACTGGCGCACCAGACCAGGAAGGCCGGCCATCACCGGCGCCGGCATGCCGTTCATACCCTGATATGACCGTATCTTTCCGGTGACCGTACCTGCGTCCACGTGCAGGGCGCGAAATCCTTCCGTTGTGACTTGAGCCGATCCGATTAATGTGCAAGGCATCAGAAAGAGAAGACAACATGCAAAGCGCTTCATTTGTGAGATCCCCTCGGCGCAGACGTTTTATTCGAATGCCCGGAAACCTACCGTTAGAACACTACCCTCATCGAAGAAGGCTGCATTTTCGCCAATGAAAGAACCCGTCTAACTTGGCCAAAAGCACGCAGTCAGCAGTCTCCTCGTGCACCAGCCCAGCCACGTCATGCCAAATTGCGTGGACCCCCGAAATCATCTCCCCTGGGTCAAGGCGTTGGCCGCACCGCCTTCGACCGCAATTTGAGAGTGCAGCGGAAGATCGCGCGAGGACGTCCCAACCAGAACTTCGTAGATACCGTTGGGAGAAATCCAACGATGGAGTGATGAGTCGTAGGCCGAAAACGAGCGCTCATCCAACAAAATGCTTACCGATTTCGTTTCCCGGGCCTTGAGCTGAACTTTCGCAAAGCCTCGCAATTGGTGGGGCGGTTCACCATTCCCGGCAGGCTGTGCGACATACGCCTGGACCACTTCAGCGCCTTCACGCACACCGGTGTTCGTGACGTTGAGTCTTACGAGCACCCTTCGCGGCATGTGTTGAATTGTCGATTCCAGTTTCGTTGGTTTAGCGACCAAATCGCTCAGTTTGAACGTAGTATAGGATAGCCCGAACCCGAACGGGAACAATGGCTGGGTATTCGTCGCATCGTACCAACGATAGCCGACGTTGAGCTTCTCGCTGTACGTCGATAGTCCATTCACGCCTGGCCACCGCTCCACTTGTGCGGTGGGAATGCCGTCGGCGGAGCGCGGAAACGTCAAGGTCAGTTTTGCCGACGGATTGACGTCCCCGTACAACACGGCCGCGATTGCATTGCCATCTTCCTGTCCCGGATACCACGCCTCGATCACGCCGGCAACCTCGTCGATCCAGGGCATCAGAACCGGTCCACCCGTATCAAGGACAACAATCGTATTCTTGTTCACTCGCGCGACCGCCGAGATAAGTTGATCCTGATTGCCAGGAAGGCTTAGGTCCGGCCTGTCGCCGCCCTCGCTCTCATCCGTATGCACAAATACAATCGCCACGTCCGCATCGTGGGCCATCTTCGCGACAACATCAAGATCGTTGCCGTCGGCATATGTTGTGCGCGCCTTGGCGCCAACTCTGTTCCGAATTCCGTCCAGTGGACTAACCTTATATGGCGCGACAACGGCCGAACTCCCCGCTCCTTCGACCTTCGGATCATTCCCGCCTGCCACACCAATCACCACGATGGAGGCAGTCTCAGATAAAGGAAGAATGTCGTGATCGTTCTTCAGCAGAACCGTGCCTTGCTCCGCAACCGTTCGTGAGAAAGCATCGTGCTCGGGACTCCGCACACTGGCAGTCCAACTACCCGGTTGTTTCTTGTCGAACAGGCCCTGACGAAACATCGCCACAAGAATATTGCGGACATGCTCGTCAAGATCGCTCATACTCACCTGGCCGCCGATTACTGCTTTCTTCAATGCTTCACCGTAGAATTTGTCGTCGGGCATCTCCTGATCCAGACCGCCCTTTACGGATGCGACCGTGGAATGAACTGCTCCCCAGTCACTCATGATCCAGCCGTCGAAATGGAGATCCTTTCGCAACATGTCATTGAGCAGAAATGGATTTTCGCAGGAATAGATCCCGTTCGTCTTTACGTAGGCGCACATGACCGTGCCTACATGTCCATCGCGAATGGACGCCTCGAATGGCGGAAGATATATCTCTCGAAGAGTTCTTTCATCGACGATGGAATCTTCCTTGAACCGGTTCTTCTCCTGATTCATCGTCAGATACATATTTGCGTCGGCGATCGGTCCCTGGCTCTGGATACCTTTGATTTCCGCGATCGCCATCTGGCCGTTGAAGTACGGGTCCTCGCCGTAACTCTCAAAGGTGCGCCCCCACTCCGGAACCCTAACCACGTCGATGGACGGACCCAGTTCGACATTTGTGCCTTTGGCCCATTGTTCCTGTCCAAGCACCTTTCCGTACTCATTGATCAAGCCAATATCCCAACTGGAAGCCACTGCGATCGGGGCTGGCAGCAAAGTCACGTCGCGTGCGTGATTTCCAACGCCCGCCCGTCCGTCCGCCAATGTAATTGCCGGGATGCCGAGTCGCGGATTGGGAGGAACATATCCCACGTAAGCCTTTGTTGGCTTCAGGGGTGCGCCATGCACGATAGCGATTTTTTCGTCCAACGTCATCTGCTTGATAAGAAGATTGGCGCGCTGCACTGGAGTGAGCGAATTGTTGTTCCACGGCCTCGATACTCGGCTTCCATTCGCGGCAGCCTGCTGAGATCCAGCCATTCCGGGTTGAATAACGAGAAGCATGAAAACGGCAGTTATGAGAAAGCCAGCGCCGCGAGAGCAAGTACTCATTTCTCCTCCATATTCTTTCGAATGCCCACCCCTTCTGAGTGGTTTTCCAGTGGCCTTCACGCCTTCAGCGGACGCTCCAGAATCGCAACCTCAAGCGCTGGAAGGGTAAGGCTCTCAGCAACAGACGAATTGCTCAATAACTCTTTGAAAGACTTCGGAAGTTCGATCACGAACGGCACTCTCGAGTTGTTAAGAAGGAAGATGAATTCGGATTTTCCGTCAGTCCGGCTGACAACATCCACATCCCTTGGCACAGTGAGCAACGGCGCAATCGCGAATCTGCGCGCGATTACGGCGAAGAGCGCGTCGAAAAACGTATCCTTCACGCAGCTGAAGGAGACATAGATGACAAACCCGCGGCCCGCCGCATGAACTGTGACCGCGGGCCGCCCTTCGAGACTGAATTCGTGGTAGCTTGCAAGTGCTTCGCCCCCGTTCATCTCTACCAATTCACAATCCTCGACCGGAAAATCACCCTCTGCGCCCGCGAATGAGACATTAGAGGTATTCCGGTCTCCTAGCGTGCCTGATACTCGCACTCCGGCCAGCGGGGCAAAGACTCCCGGCTCCACAAGCGGGCGGAGCCGCCCATCCTGGCTCCGGGTCCCGGCTTGGCGATCCAGTACCAAGATGCCGCCCCCCTGTACCCATTGGCTTAACCGATCCGCATCTTCATCGGACACAATGCGCAACCCTGGAGCGACAACCACTCGGTATTGCGCAAAATCTCTTGTGGCGGGGATTACATCCACGTTGCGCTTTAACGACTTCATGCCCGTGTAGTAACGCGCGGCCACGTTATCGTATCCCCTTCCTACGCCCGCTCCCTCGCGAATTCGGAAGCCCTGGTCCCAAGAGTTCTCATAACTATAGATGAGCGCAAGATCCGCCATGGTTCGGGCCTTTGACAGCCTCGGATTCAACCGTCCTATTTCCGCCGAAGTCTGGCGCAACACCGCCGCAGACGCTCCAGGGGAACCATCCGGCTCCAGCATCGAAACATATCCCATCTCTGACCCGGAGAGTGGGGCGCGGAACTCGAAGAACAGGGTGCCCTGCGATCCGTATGCCACATCGGCCCAGGTGATCATGCGTATGGCCCGTGGTTCCGTGACCGCCGTCGGCTGCGTCGCCTGCTCAGCCACAAAGAAGCGCTGGTCGGCGCGAGCTGCGCGGCAGAGGTCGTGGTTGAATGCCGTGTGGAGAACATCCCATGTGCTGGCATCGCCGGGCATCGCACCGTAGTTGTCCCACGCCGCAGCGTCGAGGAAGGTCGAGGTCTCGAAGATATCGACCGACCACGCGACCTCTGGCCAGTTGGTATAGACAAACTGATTGCGGGCATGCTGGCGAACAAGTCCGGCTTCAAAGCGAATCCACTTTTCAAATGAGTCGGAGAAGAAACGACGGTAATCGAGCCGGACGCCTGGGTTCCAACCACCTTCGGCAGAGTTGGTGGGAAATACAATCTCATCCCACGAGTCGTATTCGTTGCTCCAGAACGGCCCGCTCCACGCTGCGTTCAGCTTGCCCAGCGAATCGTACCGTTCCTTCAACCACCGCCGAAATGCAAGCAGCGTCTCGGGGTTGTAGTTGACAATCGGGTAGCCGGGCTCGTTGCTGATCTGCCATCCCACGACCGCCGAATTGCCGCCATATCGTGCCGCGAGCCGCGAAATCACCGAAGAAGCTGCATCATGCATTGCAGGGCTGTCAAGGTTGAAGCCCTTTCGGCCGCCGTAAGTGTACGGGCCACGCTCGTTGCCGCCAAGTACATCCGGGTGCAACTTGTAGAGCCACGGCGGAACCGAAGCTGTTGGCGTACCCAGAATCACGGCAATGCCGTTCTTCTCAGCCAGCCCAATCGCACGGTCGAGCCACTCAAAGCGAAACACATTCGGCGCCGGCTGGATCGAGGACCACGCAAATTCGCCCATCCGAACCAGGTTGATCCCCAGATCCCGCATCTTCGCAAAGTCTTCCGGAACCTGCGCCTCCGGCCATTGCTCCGGATAGTAAGAAACTCCAAACATGTATGAATCGGAGCGGGATCGGCCGGAAGCAGCTTGGGCGCGAACCTGTTGGGCAACTGGCAGAAATGGCCCGAGTCGCAGCCCTGCTGTGACCATGAAGAGCTGCTGCAGAATCTCTCTCCGATTCACTCTGTCATTCTCCTCATATGGAAAGCATTCCAGAACTGTTTTGAAGCGAAATCCTAATCCTGCGATTGACGGATAGTCAAGCAAATAATCCTTGTGCTGCGCTTCCTGCGGCGGCAGGCAGCGGCGTTTACAGGAACGTTATGGAAATGTTTCCAATCCATGGCTCGGAGCGCTATAGTTGACGGAAACGCGTCTGCGAGAAACTGCGATGTGTAGTTCTCCGGCGCCGCGAGGAGCCGGTGAATATGACCTTTCAGTCAAAGGCGTCACCCCATCCAGGGAATCTTATGAGAACAGGTCTTAGCCGAAGGCAATTTTGCTCGATATCAGGCGCAGCGATCGCCTCTCTGTATACAAGCAAGGCCTTCTCTCTTGCGGCAAGTCCGCAGTCTTCTTCTCCTCCGCTCACTCCCAACCGCGATATCTTCAGGCTCCATGCGCCACTGGGAAACCCCTTTTACTCGTGGCCGCGAAGCTTGCTCTCCTACCCGGTCGAAGGCGATCCGCAGTTTTCCATGGCCACGCACGCGCTGGAGTGTATCGAAAGCAAAGTTGCTGTTCCGTTTCAAATTTCTGCTTCAGGTTTCGCGGGCAGGGGTCCCGCTGCATCACGCTCGCTGCTCTTTCTTTCCGATCTTCCTGCAGGTGAAACACGTACCTACAAACTTGTGCCGCACGCCTCGGCGGCAAACGCTGAAACTCAGAAGCCTCTAGCTATTGCCAACGAGGAAACCAGGATTACCATCGACACTGGCGCGATTCAGATTCGGATTCCCGCTTCGCAGGAGGTGCGCGGCGATGCACCCGGACCGATTCTCGAGGTCTCTCGCGGCGGCCGCTGGATTGGCTCCTCGAAGCTGGCAATCGCCGCCAGCCGTATTGCGCGCATTGAAACAGAACAACTGGAAGCCGGCCCGCTTCGCTCTTCCCACCGCATCACATACTCAACTGATTCGGGTTTGAAGTATGCAGCAACAGTCGAGTGCACAGCGGGCATGGACTTTGTCCGCCTGCGCGAAGATATGGAAGCCATCCCGGAGGATACAACCGGCGCATTCGATTTCGCCTGGACAGGTTGCAAATTCTCTCACCGCCAAGGCCCGAATCACCCTTACAATTTCCCGCGCCAGCCATTTGAGGACTATGCACGCTATCCGTGGGAGGCAATCGCGCCTTCACAAATGGATACACAATTCGGCGTTTCCCCAGGCATCGACGCAACGGGAAGGCTGCCATTTTCAGTCCGCTTGTTCGAGCCATGGTCCGATGCACTGGCGGCGTCGTTCGCCAACTTCTGGGGCGAAGATTCTTCCGATGCGGCGGCCATCTTCATCGATCGCCTCGATCAGTGGGAGGATCACGAATACGCGATCTGGCATGCGTCGCAGCGAATCGCGGTTGAATTCGTCTACGCCAATCCAACCCTGCATTTTGTATGGAAGATTGCGCGCGGGTCGCGCTCCACATGCCTCAGTTTCTACGACCACACGAAGGATATCGATGCAATGCAGGTGCTCGAGCGCAATGTGAGGGGGATTAAGAGCGAACGGACGATTTATCGCACGGGACTGTTTCCCGATTCTCATGCGCTCGAACTCCAGAATTGGCACGCGACGCTCGATCTTAATAAAGTGAAGGGCTGGTCGCTTGCCTACCCTGGCGACGCAGCTCCGCCAAAGCCTCTGTTCACCAACGCACCGTATCGCAACGCAGATGAGTTCTATCTTTCCGTTGCTCACTCCGAGTTTCTAAGCCAGCTCGCACTCTCAGGCGTGCGCCAGAATAATGGCTTCGGCCCCACATCAAGCCGGCAAATTCTTGAAAGCTGGGTTCCCGGATATCAGGTATTCCGCTCGCAAATGAGCGAGGCCCAGCGCCAGCAAATCGAGGCTATTCTCCTCTTTCTCGGCTATGTGCACGCGGGAGAAGATTACATGCCCATGCAACCCATGCTCGCCGGACACCCAAATTTTCTTTCCGACGTGAAGTCAACGCCGGCCGGCATCGCGTTCCTTTTTCCCGCGCACCCGGATGCCGAGACCTGGGCGGATGAATATGAGGCTTTTCTGCGCTTGAATACGCGTTACCACACCCGACCCGCAGTCGATGCCTGGGAGGCGCGAGGAGGCAGGTGGACAGAGAATCTCGGGACGTACGTCTGGGCATTCCTTAGGCCGGCAAGCAGGGGCGCTTCGCTGCTTCGTCAGCGTGACGCGATTGAACGTCTCTGCGGTCCGCAGCTGGCGCAGATCGGCGACTGGCTGGTGAACGCCCTCAGCGCTCCATTTGCCGGAGAGTCCGCCATGACCATGAAGAGGGTTGAGGCAGAGTCGGCGCGGAATGAAGGAGCAAGGCGGCATTACTGGGGAATCGTCAGTCCTTCGGCGGGGCCCCGGCGGCTCCATCCTCCCATTGGCGCTCACTCCGAACGCCGCAAGACGCCGCGGACCATGTGGTATCTCGGGAATGCGCTGAAAAACTATAGCCCCCTGATTGCCGAGCACCTGATGTGGGCAGCGCGGCCTACCGACCAGGACATGGAGGCAACCGTAGATCAGGGTGATCCCTACAATGCGATCTATCCGAAAGTGGATAACAAAGGAACCAATCCGCACCTTCAAGCGGCCAAGTACACTGGCTACGGAATTACATTGCGTGCTGCTGTCGACACGCCGCAGGAGCTATCAATTCATCTTGTTCAAATCGACGACGGACCTAACTACCGCTGGGGAATCGCCAGTGAGGGCGCGTGCGGCGGAATCTATTTCTATGCGAATGGCAAGGGCTATAGCCACAATGGAGGAGAGGATGCTGGCGATCGTATCGATCANNTTGCACAATTTGCGCAGATCGTTCCGCGGCAAGGAACAGATTCCTACTCCTGGCCCGAGTATGTTAGCCGCAACGTCCTTTTGGCAGGAGACGACTACTTCATCATTCACGACCAGGTCTTCAATCCCGAGGTCGCGCATCGCTTTTCGTGGTTTGTCCGCAAATGCGACGATTTCCCGCACATCACATTGCTTTCAGGCATTCGAAGAGAGGATGCGAGCCTGCTAACGTCCGTCGAAACCGACACCACCTCAGGCCGTTGGATAGAGGGAACGGGGGATTCGATCGCACTCGTCACGCATAAAGAAAACGTCTGCGCAGATCGTGCACCCTTCGGCGCACGCGTCTCCGCTGTGGGCGGCACCGACCTCGTGTTTCTCGGGCACGACAGCATCGAATTTGACGAAGGCGGCAACGCTTTTGCAGGAACCGCCGGGATCATTCGAGACCGCGCCGGCGCGACTGAGATTGCGTTGTTTCACGGAACCCACATCGCGGCCGCCGGTTTTAGCTTCACCACCAGCAATACCGACCTCGGGATTTCGGCAACGATCTCAGGCAGTGGAACAGTGCGCGGCTTTTTCTTTGCGCCGGCTTCCACCGAGATCGAAATCGGCCTGCCGTCACGTCTCGATAAAGCCGCCCTTTATATTGATGGCGTCGAAACCTCCGGCACGCAAACTGCTGGCCGTGTTTCGCTCACACTTCCAAGCGGGAAGCACCAGTGGGAGCTGACATTGGGACAGCCTGAACCTCTTGTACCGCGCATAGATAGAACCGAATATACCGTGGGCGGGGCAATTATTTACGGAACTCGCGAGGCGTCGGCTTCAACTTACATCCTAGAACTAAGCAAAGACAACGCCCAGACCTGGACCGAGATCAAGAGAGCTTCTGAGCCGCTGTTCACTCTTGCTGATTTGAAGCCCGGCGAGAAATATCATGTCCGCCTTCTCGCGCGCAACGACGCATCCTCGAGCGCACCTGGGCCCGAGTACCCGCTCTATGTCACGCAGGATCCGCCCCCTCCACCCGACGGCCTGAATGTCGAGCTTTCTCGCGGCAGGGCACGAATCACGTGGGGTGAGGTGCTTGGCGTCGCCGAATACCGCCTCTATCGAAAAACCGCAAAAGAGTCCGCGTTCACCGTCGCCTATGCCGGCAGAGAAACGCATTGGGAAGATGCAAATCCCTCGATCGAACCCTCGGCCAGGCCAGTCTCAAGCGCGGAAACCTTGCGCAACACGCCGATGCCCACATGCGAGTACCACATCACTTCGGTCAACCCTATCGGCGAAAGCGCGCCGTCGAGAAAGGCGAACACAGATCCTACATCCTGGAGAAATTGGAATCCGATCCACGAAGAGCCTTTCCGTCGCTCTGTGGAACTGTCGGAAGGTGCTCTGCCGAATGATGGCGGAGGCCGCTACTATCCGAAATAGCAACCAGCCAACGTGTTGGAGGAGCCGGATTATGCGGGGAGCAGCACTAGCGAATTTCGCTGCGGTAATCGCGGCGGTCGGGGCCCTTTCGGCAAGCACCACGACCGCACAGCAGCCGCAACAGGCCAAGCATTTGCAGTTTGAAGTGGCCGCCATCAAGCCGGGCACCCCGCGACTGGGATATGATTCGTGGTCTTCGGGCGGTGCTCCTGGGGGGCACTTTCAGATGGGTGATACACCTTTAAAAAACTGGGTCGAGATGGGACTGTCCGTTAGAGACTATGCTCTGGTGGCGCCCTCATGGCTCAATACATCCAGGTTTGACCTGGACGCAAGACTGCCCAACGAGCCGCTCGACCAAAAAGCTATGGCCGAAATGATGAAAGCGCTCTTGGTCGAGCGATTTGGATTGAAATGGCACGAGGAGCTCCAGACCGTGTCCGGCTATGAGTTGGTGACCGATAAGAAAGTTCTGGTCCAGTCTTCGGGCCTCCTGGAACGACTGCAAGGTCACGGCGGGAGAAGCTGGGGCCCTACGTCGATTAGTGGCAAAAATATGTCGATGTCAGAATTTGCGGAGATCTTAGGAGAGGCACTCGGAAGGCCCGTAGTAGACGCAACGCACCTTTCCGGTGGTCACGATATCAAATTGATGTGGCATCCGCTGGACGATGATGCGGTGGCCGAGGAGAAGAGATATGGGAAGCAATATGGAATTGATGTCGATAACCTGCCTTCTTCAGTAACTGCCGCGCTGCGAGAGCAATTGGGGCTGCGGGTTCAGAGCGCCCAAATCCCATTGAAGGTCATCGTCGTGGACCACGTGAATCGCCAACCTACCGGGAACTGATGTTCTCGTTGTTTGACCACATTCAGCGACTGTCGCAAAACTGAGATCAGTCGGCCTCGTTCCATTCATCGTTTCAAAAGTCAGAAACGCCTGAAGATCGCAGCCATTCAACTGGGAGATGTAGCTTTCAAAGAACTGGAACCCAATTTAATGCCCGATCGAATTTTTGCAATTTGCCGCCCGTCCGGCGGATTGTCATAACTGAATAACCTGAAAGGTCGCCGCACATGAACCGCCCGTCTTCGTTGGCCTGCAAACTCTGCATCCTTCTCTTCGCCGCACCGAACCTGGTTGCTCAAAAGGCGACACCACTTCCCGCCATTGCCCAGCGGGGTGCGGCAAAACAACTTATCGTGGATG
>PLST01000004.1 GCA_003164255.1 Acidobacteriaceae bacterium
CAGTACCTACTCCATTTCTTTCCTCACCGATGACATCATCCGGCTGCGGTACGTATCCATCGATGGCCAGCTTCGCAAGATCATGGTGGTTATCAAGATGCGGGTTGGAAATCACGCCAAGGATATTCGCGAATATGAGATCACGTCCAAGGGCGTGGTTATCCTCGGCAAACGCCTTGCAAACTATCAGGGCCTTATCAGCGGAATTCCCGTTTACACGGACCGGCCCAACCTGGCCGACGAACCCTCGCAGGATACGGGAATCGAGCATAAGAACTAACGGAGCAATTACGAACTCGAAGGGACTCCCAGCTACGGCCCCGATTCATTGCGCGCTGGGTCGGGATCTGGTTCTCGTAATCCATGCCAATGCAACAAACCCTCACCGGACAACTATGCAATGAAGTGATTTCACATAAGGTCGAGATGGATCACGCACATGGACTTCGGGCAAAGTAGGCTCGGGTGCGACGGTGATGAGCTTCGGAATCCGGGAAAGAAAGCCATTCGTCGTTGAGCGCAAACAATCCGGCCTGAATGTGGCTGACGGAGTGAGAGAATTCCCTTTCAATCGCTCCTTGTCACCTGCCACCTTTCGGATGAGCATTGAATCGAGTGCATATCGCTGGAGTATCCCGCAGTGCGTGCAGTTTCAGTCTCCCGAACTCGCAAGGAAGTCTATGTTACGAATCGCCTACTTAGTCACAAGAAAGTGCGGCACCCAACAAGGCATCAGGACGCGCGGTTCGCCTGCGGCTCATTTGTGATAAGGTGAACGCTCATTCTAGAAAGGAAGTGAAATGCGAAATGAGACTTCTCGTAACGGGGGCGACTGGTCGCGTCGGCCGTGAGGTCGTGAGGCAAGCGCTTGCCCAAAATTATTCGGTTGTAGCGCTGTCACGGTCTGCTGGAAAACTCGGTATCCAGAGCGAGCATTTACGAAAAGCTGCCGTAGATGTCCTGCGGGAGTGTTCCGTGATACCTCTTTTGGAGGGGGTAGATGCAGTAATTCACGCCGTGGGAATCGGATCTTCAAAGGTTCCAACGACGATTTATTCGCAGGGTGCCCGCTCCATCATCGCAGGAATGACAGAATTCAGAGTCAAGCGCCTTGTCGTTGTCTCTTCTCAGGCTGCCAATATCTGGGCGAACCAGTCGTTGTTTGCCAAAGTCATTCTTCTGCCAATTCTGCAGCATCTGTTCGGCGCCACCTACGACGACATGAGGCGCATGGACCGCGTGCTCTGGGAGAGTGCTGTTGACTGGACGCAGGTTCGGTCTCCGTACATCAGCAGCAATCCACCTAAAGGTCACTATCGCTTCAGTAATGTGATCGTGCCGCCGCATTACAGAAGCATCACTGCGGCAGACATGGCAACAGCACTCTTGGATATCGCCGCTCGCTCCGATCTCAACCGTCAGGACGTTTTCGTAGCAAACTGATCCCCGCGGAGGTTCACTCTATATTTATCTGTAACGATCTGGGCTCAGGCTGCGATCTTCTTCCGTGGTACGGCCTTCAAGAATAAAAAGCAAATGCAGGTCCTTTGACTGCGCTCAGAGGCTGTGACCAAATTCGTCTTGCGGAGCCGTTTGTGCCTGAGAAGGTTTGAAGCAGCGCTTTGACAGAGCCAGGAAGACGCGCTTGCGTATCGTTCGAGCATGGCTGGCTTCGAACGCTGCGAGCCAGTAGGAGCGACAATTATTCTGGCCTCCCGGCGCATGCGAGAGAGTGATCAAGATCGATTATCGGTTCTCCGTAGATCGAGGACTCCCGGTGTGAGCTATGAGGGTCGCCTCTTTCTAGGCTGCGCACATCCTCTTAAGTAGGGCAAGGGAATCAGCCGCTGTGTGAAGGTGGCATGAAAACTTGAACTTCGAGCACGGATTCGCCGCTCGGCACCGCTATCTCAGCGATGCGCTGCCCCTTCAGCCGCATCGCCGCACAGGATTGCCGGTACTGCCAGTGGTCTTGGCGTCATCGCCAAGATATCTTCCATGCCCGTCAGGAGCGCGCTTGCATCGCACTCGATGGTCCCATAAGCTAACGAATCGCAGTCGTCAGAGGAGTTCGGAATGTAAACCACGGGCGTGCGTGCGCCGGAAGCTCGAATGAGGCTGGTGAGCCACTCCTTTTGCTCGGCAGAGATGGAGTGGCACAGCAGTACGAGATCAAAATCCCCGACCTTAAACTGCTCAATCGCGTCTTGGATCGAGTTTGCCGATATAAGGACATATCCAGCGGATCTCAAATCCGAACCTTGTGATGTCAGTCGCCATGAATCGAGGCCAACTGCGAGAACGACGGTGATATGCATAACTATCTCCAAATCCGGCCAAAGTCAGAATGCTGCCAGCGGGCGCGATCGGTCGCTATCGTATTCATCTTGAGTGGCTTTTGGCCGTCTTGCTGACGGTCGGTGAATGAACTCACATTTCGCCAGGTCGCTCCAAGATCAACCCAAGTCTGGGAGGGCAAGAGCGCGCATTCCTTGAGTGTCCCGCCACCCACAAATGAGAGCCCGGCGGCTCGAATGCTCCTTGCCAGAGCGCCCCGGAGTGCTCGCAGCACCAGATTCCGAGCCTCGCGTGGGTGTGTCTGTTCCGAATTGATCACATTTGAGGATTGCGCAAGAAATGTCGTTTTGAAATTGTTCACGCATTCACGACGCGCTGTTCGGTGTCTCTTGCGCTAGCCTGGACGGCAAACCTCATGTGAACCGGCTCCTTACAATGGGCGCGAGCCCGCAGGAACGCGGCCATGTAGGACTGCGCTACCCGTTTCCAGATCATAGGCCGGGCATACAGGTAGGCGCGTTCGCGCATAGCCTCGCGTGCTTCGTCGTTGGCCAAGAGTGCGATTGTGGCTGTTGCGATGGCGGCCGGGTTCTCAAACGGCACCAGCATTCCGCGTCCCTGATCCAGGACTTCCGCGGCGTACCAGTATGGAGTGGATATGATGGCCTTTCCAGCGCCCATGGCATAGGCCAGGGTTCCCGATACAGCCTGTGCTTCGTGACAGTAAGAGGTGATGTAAATGTCGGCCGAGCCCACCAGCGAAGCCATCTCTTCAGGACTGACGAACCGGTTGACGAACAGGATTTGCTGTTCCACCCCAAGCTTCTTGGCAAGGGCCTGCAACTCAAGCCGGTAGCGATCCCCTTCCCGAGCCCGGATCTGCGGGTGAGTGGCACCCGCAATCATGTAGACGGTCTTGCTGTGACTGGCCAGGATGCGAGGCATGGCTTGAATTACGCTTTCGAACCCTTTGTTCGGAGACAGCAGACCAAACGTCAGAAGAACACTCTTTCCCTGGCAGGAGAAAGCTTCTTTGTAAACATCCGGCCGCTCAAAAGGCAGATCGGGGATGCCNNGCGGCAATCTTGTGCATTACAACGCGCTGGTCCAGATTCGGCTCACGAAGTACGGTATGGAGGGTTGTCACCACCGGCATTTTAAGGTGCTTCAGCAGCTCCATGATGTGGTTTCCGGATTTGCCTCCGAAAATCCCGTATTCATGCTGCAAGCAAACCAGATCGACATTCCTCGCATTCAAGAAGTCCGCGGCCGCGCGGTAGGACGCTATGTCGCCTTCGCTGATCTCGAATCGCACACGCTCCGGATATGAGTAGGATGATTTCCCGTCGTTGACTGCTACTACCAACAGTTGGGCTGCCCCATATTCGGCCGCGATCGCGTCACACAAATCTGTGGTGAAGGTTGCAATTCCACACTGTCTGGGAAGGTGGTTCCCAATCACCGCTATCCTGGCCGCGCGTTGCGGGCGAGGGGCCAGTTGAAGAGAGGAAACTGAATCAGCTCCAAACATCTTGTGCCGCTTTTCGGAATAGATGAGACGGTTTGATTGCGAATTTAAAGATGCATTTGAAGCGGCCATTCTGCATGTCTCCCATGATCGTCGGGTGGTGATTGAGAATACTCTATGCCTTCAAAGGGAGGTGGATTTGCTTCGCAATCTCAGAAGTTTTCTCAGAAGCTTCCATCGAGTAGTCCTGAGCCTTTGAACTAAGCTCTTCTGCAGCTTCGTGATCGCCACGGTGGTGCGCGGCCGCGGCGGCAGTGTGTGCGTGGGCTGCGTGGGCTGCGTGGATATGCAGGTCCGCGGCATTGTCATATTTGCTCTGGAGCATTGTGTTCACCATCTTCCAGAAGGCTTTGCGTCTCTTGCATCTGCAGTTTTCCATGTTGCAGTTGAAGACGCTGAGCAATCGTATACATCCCCGCTGAGCTGCCATGGCGTCCCACGCGACAATGCAGAGGGGACACACGACCGGAAAGAGAAGCTGATGCCATGCAGACGGTGGGCGAGTGAGAATCCGCGAGAGGATAGCAGAGCAACAGTCCGTTGTGGACACCGCCCGCGCATTCGCCGTGAGCCCTGGTCAATTGTGGACAGCAAAACCCCGGCTTCCAGTCGTAGATTCATCTCACTCAGTGTCGCGTCGCTGCGAACCTATTACGTGCCCGTCAGTTGGAAGGCCGTTCATCATTCGAGGCGTTGGCATCGCGCTCGCGCTATCCAGTGAAGACATTCCCTAACTTACTGGCACCAGCAGCGCAAGCACAAACCGCATATTTCGGAGTT
>PLST01000168.1:0-1325 GCA_003164255.1 Acidobacteriaceae bacterium
GTGCGCGCCCGCGATTTGCAGTTGTTCGCGCGAGGTGGAAAGATTTCCGGCGTCGCCCTCAAAGAGCAGGGAAGGGAAGCTGGTGGTGCCGTGAGGCGTGGTCAGGCTCACGACGCCAGTTTCAGCGCCGGCGCCAAACAGGTTCGAGTCGGGCCCGCGATAAACCTCCGCACTCTCGACGGCCGTGGTGGAGAGCGGGCCGAAGTCAATCTGATTGCCCAGATCGCCGGCGTCGACTCCGTCAAGAAGGATCTTGCTGTCGACGGAACCGCCGCCGCGGACAAACAACGAAGTTTGCGCGCCCATCTGCCCTTCCGGCACAACTTCAGTTCCCGGCATCAGCCGCAAAACGCTGGCGAAGTCCGTACGCAGCGCAAGATCGACCGTGGACAACACCGTGGTCGCTTCGCTGGTTTGTGGCTGCGGCGTGGGCACACCAGTCGCCGTCACCACGATNNCGGCCCGCGCTTCCGGTCGTGAGTTGGAAGCTGCCATCGGACGAAGAGACCGATGAAGCCACGACCGTCCCATTGCTGACAAGGGAGACGCTTGCGCCTGTCACCTTGGCGCCGGTTCCATCAGTGACCACGCCGCGAACGGAAGCAGCGTGACTAATGGTGGCAAGAATGAAGATGAGAATGGCTGCGACGGCGTGTCGCATCCCACGGCAGGCAACTGCGGACAGGAAATCGAGGCTCTGCATGAAGGCTCCTTCGTCCCCCTCGGAACGTGAAAGCGAGTGCGAACGCCGAGGACCGGTCTCCTGACTTGCGCGTCTTAGCCGCCTTCCCAAAGCCGAACCCTATCGGTCCAGCTCCAGTGGCTGAAAGGGCATTTCCGCAGTGCGCGGAAGGCCCTGGCTGAATTCCTCTTTCGCCCCCAATTGTCACAAAACTACGGGCAGCGAAGCAGGTGCGCTCACAGTTGCGGGGCAGCGACGGAGTTTCACCGTCTTCCCGAACATCCTGGCGATTGCTGTGGTGAGTGGCGCAGCAGCATCGGGCTGCAGCAGTGATGTCATGGAATCGATTTCCATAACATCAACTTTTATAGCCGGAAAAGGACGTGAAGTCAAAAGCAGGATTTCAGGATGCGCAGAGGAAAAGCAGACTACAACCGGCGCTTGATCCCAGAACGGAATGGTGACCCCGGGAAGACTCGAACTTCCGACACGCAGTTTAGGAAACTGCTGCTCTATCCACCTGAGCTACGGGGCCACTTTTAGGATCAATAACCTGACCTATACTTGCGATCTGATCGATCACAGTTGGTCACCGAGTGGTACAACGGCTCCATTCCACAATCGGTAATGGAAGCTGGCACTG
>PLST01000168.1:1425-4390 GCA_003164255.1 Acidobacteriaceae bacterium
AATCGCCGGTCGTTTTGTTTTGGCGCGCTGACGCTCCCCGCTTTCACGATTCCTTCGATGGCGTCGGTGGCTCCGGCGCCCACGGAGAGTTCACTTTCCACCGAGCCTCAAGTCTGGAACAAACTCCGCAGGATTCGCTTTGTGTTGAACGATGCGCTCGACCATCCCTTCTACTGGTGGCCCCGAACGCTGCTTAGTTATCCGATTGAGTTTCAGGTCCCGGCTGATCTGGATCGCATGCAACTGACCCGCGTCGACACGGGAGAACGGGTTCCCATTCAGTTCTCCGATGTTGTGCACGTTCAGTCCGGGGTCCATTCCGCGACGCTGCACTTTTTCTCCGATCTGCCCAGTGGAGCACAGCGGGAATTCGTTCTCACCGCCGCCGATCAGCCAGTGCTGCATCAGCGGCAGGTAGACGAGAAGCTTGAGGGCAATACCATCGTTCTTGGCGCAGGGCCGATGCGCGTCCGTATCCCTCGAACGCAGCAAGTCTCAGGAGATGCGCCTGGCCCGATCATGCAGGTTTCGCGCGGCGGACCATGGGTTGGGTCATCCACTCTCAAAATATCCGGCGATCCAGTCATACAAATCACAACCCATCGCATCGCAGGCGGCCCGCTCTTTGTTATATACGAACTGGTCTATCAAACCAGGGGCGGCTCCCGGTATGTGGCCAGGATTCAATGCAACGGCGGTTTCGATTTCGTTCGCTTTCAGGAGAATATGGACGGCCTGCAACCGGGCGCTCGCGGCATGATCGAAACCACCTGGACGGGATTCGATGCAACCCATCGACAGACCCCGAATCATCCTTTTCCGGTGCCCGATCAAATCCGCAATTACGACGATTACGCGTGGGAACGTATCGACGAACCCTGGCCTACGCGCGACGTAAGGTTCGGCTCAAGCCGGCCGGTCTATCCCGAAATCTTGCCCGAGGGCGACCTGCCTGTGGTTCTTGGCGTGTATCAAGCTTCCACAGCATCGAGTGTCGGGACCAGCGCGACCTTCTGGGCGCAGCACTCGGGGGATGCGCTAGGCATCTTCATCGATAAGGTTGCGGCGTGGCAAGACCACGAGTATGCCTATGAGGTGGAATCTGCCACGCTCGAAGTGCGCTTCAACTATCGTGACGGGAGGTTTTCCTGGAAGTGGCCGCTGGCCCGCGGCTGCCGCTCCACCTGCATTACCTTCTATGACCACGAGAAAGACAAGCAGGCCCAGCGCCAATTGGAGCACAACTTTCAGGGGGTCCGGCAAGATGGCCTCACCTACAAGGTGTTGCTCAACTTCACGTCGTATCCAATGTTTCTCCAAAACCGCTACGGCACGCTCGATTTGAATTGTGTCAAAGACTGGGTTCTTGCCTATCCGGAAAGCGCGCGTCGCCCGCCCGTCCTGTTTCCCGAGGCTACGGTCACGAGTCCGGAGGAACTAGAGCGCAGCATATTGGCCGACAACTACGTCTGCACTCTTCCGGTCACCGGCACGCGTGAAGATGGCGGTTTCAATCCGGTGCGGGCCAGGCACATCCTCGACTGGTGGATTGCCGACTTCAATTACATGCGCGCAGGGATGACCGATCGCCAGCGCGCGCGGCTCACCGCCATGTTTCTATTCGTCGCTTACGTCCATGCCGGCGACGACTTCATGCCGCTCGTCCCCATGCTCGGCGGCCATCCCAATTTTCTGGCCGATGTCAAAGGCGTGCCTCCTGCAATGTCGTTTCTCTTTCCCGACCACCCCAAGGCGCAAGCCTGGGTGGACATGTGGGAAAAATGCGTCGCGTTGGTCACCCGCTACAACACGCGTCCCTCCGTCAAAACATGGGACGCCGACGGCGGCCGCTGGACAGAAAATCTGGGCACGTATGTCTGGGCCTTTCTGCGACCGTCTCTGCGCACAGATTTCCTGGTGAGGAGCTTCGATGGCGTTGAGCGCTTCGCGACGCCGCAGCTTGCTCAGATGGCCGACTGGCTTGTGAACGCGCTTTCGGCTCCTTTCAATGGTGAGTCCGAAGAGGCGTTTCGTGCACTCCAGAACTTGGATTATGGCCATGAGTGGGGAGCTCTTGCGCCCGGCAAAGGACCCTTCCGCGTCTTTCCACCGCAGGGTGCTCATTCTGAGCGGCGCATCCCGCCGCGTTCCCTCTGGTATCTGGGAACCTGCATCGAGCGTTACGCGCCACTGGCCGCGGAGCACGCCATGTGGGCAGCCCTGCCCTCCAGCCAGGACATGGAGACGCCGCCGCAACCTCCGCCTCCCTGGCGCGACATCATGTACCGCGTCCCAGACAACCGCGGCACGAATCCGCATTTGCGTAGCCGCAAACACACTGGATACGGCGTCGTGCTCCGGTCTGCCGTCAGCTTGCCGGAAGAAGTGTCGATCCATCTCCAGCAAATCGACCAGGGCCCAAACTATCGCTGGGGCTGGGCAGGCGAAGGCGGGTGCGGCGTCCTGTATTTCTTTGCTGCCGGCAAGGCATACAGCTTCAACGGCTCTGAAGATGTGGGCGACCGCAGAGATCACGACACCGACTTCTGCACCAACTTCGGCGTTTTCATCGACGGAGAATTTCGTTCCGTCGGCCAGAACGTTCTCTCGCAGCCTCTCTACGATCTGGGCGCAGGCCAGTTCGCTCAGATCGTGCCCAGAAGCGGCCATGATGCATATTCAGCCCCTCAGTATGTGAGCCGCAGCGTCCTGCTCGCGGGCCACGATTATTTCGTTCTCTATGACGCGGTGCTCAACCAGTCCATCGCCCACCGGCTTTCCTGGTTTGTGCGCCGCGGCAGCGAACTCCCTTTTATCCAATTGTTGCGAGGGGCAGATCCAAAGGTCAGAGAAACGCAGCGCACCGATATCCAGACCGCCGCAACCACGGGCGTCTGGTTCGATGGCGTGGGAGATTCTGCGGCCCTGGTCAGTCACCGCAAAGATCTTGAGGTGGTGGCGACAG
>PLST01000168.1:4425-4572 GCA_003164255.1 Acidobacteriaceae bacterium
AACGGATACAGACCTTGGCATCAGCGGCTCCCTCTTCACCGGTCAGTCGCCTCGCGGCCGGTACTACGCGCCCAACGCGTCCTCTGTCACGATCACGCTGGCCTCGTATTCAGCCGGCGCACGCTTCTACATCGACGGTGAACCCCA
>PLST01000339.1 GCA_003164255.1 Acidobacteriaceae bacterium
CCTGCTCATTGGCGCGGAATGTCCCCGACTGCCGCAGCATGGCGTCTACAAGGGTTGTCTTGCCGTGGTAAACATGGGCAATGATGGCGATATTGCGTATCGTCTGGCTCACAGATGTAACGTACCTTCTCTCGGGTTCGGCCTTTAGAGGCCTGATGGATGGCTCAAGGGCGGGAAAATGCCGCACAATGCGGCTCCTCTTCATTTTACCAGTAGTTCTGGGTTGATTGCGCTGTCGGGCCGTGAATCGCCGCAAGCGCGGGCGTCGCCAGAATCAGCAACTTACCTGCATCCTGATGATTCTGTTCAGTCGCCTTAGCGCCGGAGGTGGCCCGTACTGTGCGACCCGCGCAAGCAGTGTCTCGCGTATCGCTTCCCACCTTTCAGCTTTGTCGAATAGAATCTTCCGCAAATGCGAATCCCTGTCGTTTCTGCTTCTATCTCTTCCTGCCTGCGGTTTCGGCCCTCGTTCCTCGTCAGCCTCGCGCTCCTTGTCTGCATCCCGATGCTGACACTCAGCTGCGCAAAGGCTCAAACTGGCGAGTCGAAGCATCTGCTCATCTACACCATCGACGTCGAAGGCGGTCAGTCCACTCTGTTGGTGTCTCCGTCCGGCGCGTCCATGTTGGTTGATACAGGCTGGCCCGGCAACAACGCCCGTGACGCGGTTCGCATTCAAGCCGCAATGAAGGACGCTGGCATCACGCAGATCGATCATGTCCTGATCACCCACTTTCACACCGATCACGTGGGTGGCGTGCCGGAACTCGTCAAGCGCGTCAAGGTAGGCGAGTTTCTTGACCATGGTCCCAACCGCGAAGACTCCGACATCACGCGTCACGACTTTGCCGCCTATCTCAAGGCCATCGACGGCACGCCTCGCCGCATTGTCCATCCGGGCGACACCATCGCCATCCCTGGCCTCAAGGTGGTGGTCCTCGTCGCCGACGGCGAGCACATCGCTGCGGTACCCGGAATCAAGCCCGAACCAAATCCCTATTGCGCAACCGAGCGCGCATGGCCCGTCGACCCCAGCGAGAACGCCCGCTCCAACGGCGTGCTCGTCACCTTCGGCAAATTCGAATTCCTTGATCTTGGCGACCTCACCGGAGCCAAGGAAGTTGCTCTCGTCTGTCCCAACAACCCCATAGGCGCGGTTGATCTCTACCTCGTCGACCATCACGGCATGAACCTCTCCAACGCGCGCGCACTCGTCGATGCCATTCATCCCGTTGCTTCCATCATGATCAATGGCGCGCACAAGGCGGGCATGCCGGAGGCGTGGCAAACCGTCCATGACAGCCCCGGAATGCAGGACCTGTACATGCTTCACACCGCCGAAGGTTCTGACGCTGCGCACAACAGTGCCGAACCCCTCATCGCCAACCCCAAAGGCATCACGACCGATGGCGCATACTTCAAAGTCGTCGCCTCTTCAAGCGGCGCCTTCTCCATTACCAATACGCGCACAGGCCAGACAAAAGACTATCGCCGCAAGTAGCGCGCGCCTTGCCTTCTCGCACCAAGGCCATGGGATAGCCTCGTGCTCCAAGGTCTATAATCGCTGGCGCACGAGGAACGCCTTTCTCCTGCGAACTGAATTCGGAGGAAACTTCTATGTCTTCATCGCGCCGTGAATTTCTAGCCGGCCTGGCCAGCGCAAGTGCGTTGGCTGCCATGCCGCTCGCGGCTCACGCCGGGCCCTCAACTTGTCCGTTTCGTCTTTCGGTCATCAACGACGAAATCTCCCCCGATTTCGACCACGCNNTCACGGACCTCACTGACGAAGAGGTCGACAAGTCCAAAGAGATTCTCGCAAAGTACAAGCTGCGCGTCACCGATATCGCCAGTCCGCTTTTCAAGGTGAACTGGCCCGGTGCGCCTCAGTCCAAAGAGGGTCCACCGCGCGATCAATTCCACGCCGATGCCGACTTCAAGCACCAGGACGAGGTACTCAACCGCTGCATTGAGCTCTGCAAGGCATTTCAAACC
Organism: Acidobacteriaceae bacterium; assembly: GCA_003164255.1. Classification (GTDB taxonomy): domain Bacteria; phylum Acidobacteriota; class Terriglobia; order Terriglobales; family Acidobacteriaceae; genus Telmatobacter. The sequence goes on from PLST01000339.1 coordinate 1,993, forward strand.
GATCGCATTCGCTGCTTCGATTTCTGGCGTATCGAAGACCAGAAACCCTATCGGGCGGCCATCAACGACAAGTTGCGCGCAGCAGCCAAAGTCTGCGCAGAGCACAGCCTGATCCTGCTGCTTGAGAACGAACCAGCATGTAACACGGCCACAGGCCCCGAGGCCGCCCAGTTGCTCAAGGAAATCCGCGAGCCCAACTTCATGCTCAATTGGGACCCCGGCAATTCCGCTACCTTTGCCGGCGATACACCCTACCCGGATGACTATAAGTTGCTGCCCAAACACCGCATTGGCCATTGCCACTGTAAGGACACACTCAGGCCTGCAGGCGCCCATTGGGAGTGGGCTCCGGTAGGCAGCGGCATCATCGACTGGGTCGGCCAGTTCAAGGCGTTTGTGCGCGATGACTACCACTTCGCCGTCAGTCTTGAAACTCACTGGCACGGCGGCGTTCCCGAGCCGGGCAGCGGCATGAGCGTGGGTGAAGCTTCAACCCGGATCAGCATGAAGGGCCTCAAGGCGACACTCGCCAAGGCCGGACTGAACTGCTAACTGCATTGCCGCTCCAGTCGAACGATTGCCGGGTACCCCATCCATTTCGCGCTTCTTGCGAAATGGGTGGAATACCAATCACATTTTCCATCCCGTTCCATTCCTTTTTTCGGAGAATTCATGAATCGCCGTAGGTTTCTAGCTAATGCAGGCAAAGGCGCACTCGCCCTTGCAGCCATGCCCTCCATGCGCGCACTCGGCGCCAACGACCGCATTCGCATCGGCCTTATAGGCGCCGGCGATCGCGGCATGCAGGATCTTGACGACGCGCTCAAGCAACCCAACATCCAGTGCGTCGCCGTCGCTGACACCTACTCCCGCCGCCGCGACCTCGCCAAAGCCAAAGTCCCCGGCATCGACACCTACGACGATCCCATGCGCCTGCTCGAACGCAACGACATCGATGCCGTAATTAATGCCACGCCCATGCATCTGCACGCCAAGTACTTTATTGCGGCGATCCAGGCCAACAAGGACCTCTACAGCGAAAAGACCATGACCTGGAACATCCCCCAGGCCGTGGCCTGCCGCAAGGCCGCCCAGGCATCCAAACAGGTTATTCAGATCGGAGTGCAGCATGAAAGCTCCGGCGGACTCGCCGACGCCCGCGAGTGGATCGAGGCCGGCTATCCCGGCAAGGTCACCATGGTCGAGTCGTGGATCTCACGCAACACCCCGCGCGGCCGCGGTCAGTGGGTCCGGCCCGTTCCTGATGACTGCACGCTTGAGAACGTCAACTGGAAGCTCTTCCTCGACGGACGCCCCGAACCAATATTCGACGCCAACAAATACATCAACTGGCGCTTGTTCTGGGAGTTTTCCGGCGGCAACGTCACCGAGAACATGGTTCATCAGAACGCATGGATCACCTCTGCGCTCACCCTCGAGCTACCCATCGCCGCCGTCATGACAGGCGGCGTATTCAGTGAGAAGGACGGCCGCCAGGTTCCTGACACCTTCAACGTCACGCTTGAATATCCTGAGTTGATCGTGGTTTGGCAGTCAACATTCTCAAACTCCCACTTCGGCCTCGGCCAGCGTTTTCTTGGCTCGAACGGCACCATCGAGAACCTTGACTTCCGCGCCTCGAGTTTTTATCCGGAGAAGGCCAACGATCCCGGCGTCGCCGCAATGCAGGGCGCCAATCCAGGCGTCAACCACATGGCCAACTGGTTTGAGTGCATCCGCAGCCGCAGCAAGGCTACCAATGCGCCTATTGAGGTCGGTTACCGTACCGCCATCGCCGGACACATGGCCAATCTGTCCTATCGCCGTAAGCAGCGCGTCACGCTTGAAGAAGCCATGGCCGCGCCCGGTTCGGCCTGGATGTAAACAACCCGTTCCATCCTTTCCTCACCCCATGTGGATGGGATGGAGCGGCATCTTTCCTCAAACTCCGCCGCGCTTCTTCTCGTACAGTTCCAGCAGCGCATCGCACGCCGCACCCACGCCATCCTCATGTCCCAGCTGTTGCGCCACGCTGCGCGCCGTCTCGCCATAGTTCGGGTCCGCCAGCATCGCCTTCAGTCTCCGCGCTACCTTCGCCGGAGTGTAACCCTTTTTCGTAATCGACTCAGCCACCCCCAACCGGCGCATTCGCCGTGCGTTGTCCGGCTGGTCGTGCGAGTAGGGCATAATGAGCATCGGCTTTCCCGCTCGTAAACATTGCGCCGTCGTCCCCACGCCGCCCTGGTGCACCACCAGCGACGCGCGCGGAAACAGCGCCGAGTAAGGAGCGTACTCCGCCACGCAAATTGAATCGGGCAAAGCAAACGAAGGACGATTGCGCGCGTCGCTTCCAATCAGNNCCGGTAATCAGCGTCCTCGGCGGCCAGTCTTTCTGCTCCACGCCCAGCACACGCGAAAACAGTGCCAGCACCAGGTTCGGCGAGTGCTTGGCATCAAACAGTGGATTCTCGCCCTTCGGTAACCCAAGTTGGTTCCGCAAGGCATAAATCGGATCTGGCCATTTGCGGCTCACAAATCGGGCCAGCCGCCGGATGGCCCGTCCCATCCCCGGCACTTTCTTGTCGGCCCTCGCCAGCCGCGGATACATGGGAAGCACTGGCGGATCGAACGCTGAGAAAAACGAAAGCGGCGCAAGTACATAACTCGCCCAGGCAATTCCCGTCACTTCCGCCACCAGGGGGCCGGCATAGTTCAGTTCGCCCAGCAACAATAGGTCTGCTCGCACAGGCTTCGTCGCCGCGTCGAGCAAATCGTCGTAGGTTTGTCGCAAAACTGGAAACAGAAACTTCCTCAACCCGGTCTCCGTTCCCTTCTTCACGTCGTAGATCATCTCAATCAGCAAGCTGTCGGTGGGGTCAATGTCCGGCCGCACCGTATGGAACTCAAGGCCCAACGGCGCAATTTTTGCCCGGTAAACCTCCGGCAGCGCCATCACAGGCACGTGGCCTCGCTTTTTGAGCTCCAGTGCCAGAGCGATCAGTGGGTTCGTGTCGCCAAAGGTTCCAATATTCGAGAGGACAATCCGCAATTCAAACTCCCTCAATAAGTCACGGCCTGCAGCTATGAGGTTAATGCATGCGCGCCC
>PLST01000342.1 GCA_003164255.1 Acidobacteriaceae bacterium
GCGAGTGGACCCCTTCCTCCCGCCCGGCACTTCGCCGCCCCGGTGTCCCGTACGCCGACGGAGCACAGCCTTCAATTTTCCTATTTCAATCCCAGCGGGCCAGCGTATGCTTGTCCCACGCTTCCCCGTCGCCAGTTGCCGGGCCATCTCTACAAGCGACGGGCGGATCGACATCAAATAGCAGTCATTGCCGCGCTGATCCGGGTAAACCTTGTTCCTGGTTTGGTTCTTTCCGGATCAGCGATCACACATCAGCTTTCGCCTTCCTTGAAGGTTTAGGCAAACTCAAAACCCCGCAACAGTCTTGACTTGCAGAGTCCGAGGTCAAGGTCCATCCTTGCAAGGCGCCCCCTCAGCGCAGTACATTCCATCGAACAGGAGAACAGCAATGCCAAAATATCTGTTGCAAGCCAGCTACACAGCCGAAGGCGTCAAAGGTCTGATCAAGGAAACGGCTTCGGGCCGCAGGGCAGCCGTAAAAGCAGGCATCAAGGCCGCTGGAGGAAAACTCGAAAGCATGTATTACAGTTTTGGCAAAGACGACGTCGTGGTGATCATGGATCTGCCCGACAACGTTGCGGCGGCCAGCCTGGTGACGGCCGTATTGGCCAGCGGATTGGTTCGCGCCAGGACAACCCCGCTGCTTTCCGTGGAGGAAATGGACAAGGCCCTCGCGAAGAAAGCCAGCTACAAGGGGCCGGGTTCGGGCGATTAGGCCTGACCAGTATGACGACATCACGGTGATCGCGCTGAGCCTGTCGGGACTGAATGCGGCGAAGGCGTAGGCTTTTGCCTGAGCGCCGCGATGAGCGTCCTCGGTTTGGTCCTTGTTTTCCTCCTCGGCGGCAAAAACACTTAAGGCGCAAGGATTGACCCCGGCTATAATCCCCAACAAGCAGGCCCCAGATAGCACGAAGAGGGGATCGCGTTTCCGGTCCCCCCATGATCTTCTTCTGTGATCGACAGTCTGCATAGGTCTGACTTCTTCCCCAAGATGTTTCCCTAACAGGCACAGGAGTGGAGATTTGAAACGCTTGGCGTTTTGGCTCCCGGCCGCGGTCGGTCTGCTTGCTCTGACGGGCTGCGGAGTCGCCATGCGCCCTTACCGGACGGCCACGCCCGTGGTTGCCGTGGAGGCGCATTCTTCCCTGCCTGAACCGGGATCGAAGAACACAAGTTCCAAGAAGACCGGGCCGACACAAACCTCTCCAACCGCATGTGACATTGCCAAGTCCGGCGTGTGCCTTGGATTTGTTGAGCTGGACGACATGGGCGCGCTGTTTGAAGCCGGCGAACTGCAGGCGGTGCTCAAGACCATTGAGCAGGCCAACGCGCTTGCCGGCCAGTCGCCCGACGCGGCGCCTATGGTGGTCTGTTTCGTCCATGGCTGGAACCACAACGCGTCAGAAACCGATTCCAATGTTGCGGGCTTCAAAGAAGTGCTTGAGCGGCTGTGGGGCCAGTACGGCAGGCGGCGCAAGGTGATTGGCGTTTACGTAGGCTGGCGCGGGCTCAGGGTCAAGCGGTCGTGGCCGTTGGCGATGCAATTCTCGTTTTTCGACCGCGAGGCGGCGGCGGTTCGTATTCCGGGGGCATCGCTCGCGAGCGCGTTTGCCGAGATTGCGCTGCGAGCGCACGAAAACCGGTTCGCGCAGGTGGTGTTTATCGGGCACTCGTTCGGAGCGCTGCTGCTGGAGCGGTCACTGGCGCCCGCAACGGCGAATGCGATTGTGCAACAGATCGAGTTTACGGGCAAGGAACGGGAATTAGCGCAGAGAGCGCGGGAACTGGAGGCCGAAGCGCAAAGCGCAAGCGCCGGCGGCTACCAGGCGCAACCGTTGCAGGCAACGATCGAGGGTATGCGCACGGCGGCATGGGCCGACGAGGCAGCAGCGGAGATGGCGGCGGCTCCACGCGCGGACCTGGTGATCTTTGTGAATACGGCGGCGGCGGCATCGGAATCGATTCAACTGATGGACCTGCTGAGCCGGAGCGGGCTGCGTTATCAGCCGACGGGAGCGGGTGCAGGGCTCGGGACGGGCAACGGGGAGTCCGGCAGGGCGGACCGGCCGCTGTTCGTGTCCGTGACTTCGACAGTGGACGCGGTGACCAAGCTGGCGATGCCGATCGGCCATGGCGCACAGTACCTTGGCCTTGAGGCGATGGGGAGCTTCCGCAATTCGTATCCGCTGGCGTGCTTCGATCCGGAGAAGGACAAGGATCGATCGTGGAGCTTGGCGACCGAGGCCGATGGCGCCAGGCGGGAGCGCGCCTATTACATGATTACCGCTCCCCATATGCCGGTTCTGCAGAGCCACCTGATGCTGAAATCGGTGGGGCAGAAGCAGATGAAGGTTTCCTCGACCGGGGAGCTCATCGCGGTGGACAATCCCGGCGCGATTTCGCAATGCAAGGCGGAGCTATTCGACAAGAGCCTGGGAGTGGTGAGCACGTTCAGGCTGCCGGAGTCAGAGGCATGCTACGCGATCGCGGAACGGCCGGCGCGGTGCAATGGAACTCCGTACTGGACCATGGAAGTGGATCCGGACGTGCTTTACGACCACAGCGACATCTTCACCGACCGGTTCATCAGCTTTTTGATTGATACGTTCTTCCAGACGGCTGGCGGCCCGTTGACGAGGGAGAATCCGCTTTTGCTGGAGTCAGCGTACTGAATTGCCCGTGGCCGGGTGGTGCGGCCCAGACGATCGCTTTGAGGGGCCTGTGGAGCGTGATTGATTGGCAAAGTTGGCCAAAAGGTCTAATCTGAGGTTGAGGTGCCGCCATGCCAACCCGCAACGTCAGCCTGACCAAGGAACTGGATGAGTTTGTGTCTTCGAGGGTCGAAGGCGGTCTCTACGCCAACGCCAGCGAGGTGATGCGGACGGCCCTGCGCCTGCTGGAAAAAGAAGAGCGGGAGTACGAGGAGAAGCTGGCTGCGCTGCGTGCGGCCATTGCCGAGGGCGACGCCAGCGAAGACGCGGAACCTGGCGTGTTTGAGCGCCTTTATGCCTATATCGATGAACTAGCTGAAAAGGAATCGGCAGGGGGGAAGGACCAGGACATTGCGAAAGTTCAGTGTCTCTAAGCGTGCCCAATCCGATCTGAGGGCAATTGCGATCTACACGGTTCGAAAATGGGGAACAGGGCAGGCGGTCGTTTATGCCAAGAACCTTGAGGCTTGTTTCCAGACGCTGGCGGAGATGCCAGGAATGGGCCGGTGCGACGCAATCAGTCCAGGACTTCACAGGCACGAACAGGGGAAGCATGTTGTGTTTTACCGGTTGAAGCCGGGCGGGATTCGTATTACCCGCGTTCTTCACCAGCAAATGATCCCGAACAAGCCGCAACTCGAGCCCTGACGCCCCGCTCACCTCCCACGCCCCTTGCGGCCCCATTGTCCACATGTCCACACGGTTTCACAGCAAAATGCACCGATGTTGTGTCTTGTTGGGTGCCCGAGGTGGGACTACCCTTGAATCAGCAAGCCGCATCAGAGATCTATGGGCCAGGGACCACACGCGGAGAAAGCCGCGATTGCATCAGGTTTGGGGCAAAGTCACACGGCTGAAATGCGCGTGGCGCAAGGGGATTTTGAGCTTTCCACAGGCAAAGTCCCGTGTTTAGAAGCCTGATGCCGGGAATGCAAACAAAATACAAGATGTTGTGGTTTCTTGTTGACATGCACCATAGACAGCGCTATTTTTTCATCTGCGGCTTTAAACAGATTGTAACGATAGTCCGGTGTGATGATCCGCCGGCTGGCCGCTGAGAGACGAGAGTTCCTGGTTATTTCCACCCCCCGTTTCTAGCTTGTTTGACATGGATTGCCCGGCCCGCTGCCAGACTGCGCCCAGTCTGGGTAGAGGGGATTACCACCAATTTTTCGCCGAGAGAGGACCCCCCCAATGAACGAGGCTTACCTGCAGAGCACAGCCACCGATGTCCAAACCCCCTACACGCAGAAGGGCTTGACCTTCAGCCGCCGCTTCTCAAGAGACGGCGTTTCTCCCTATGACGAAGTGCAATGGGAAAAGCGCACGGCATTGATCACGGATACCAAGGGAAACACGATCTTTGAGCAGAAAGACGTGGAGACTCCCGTCGACTGGTCGATGACGGCGACCAATATTGTTGCTTCGAAGTATCTGCATGGGCAGATCGGGACGCCGGAGCGGGAGACCGGGGTGCGGCAGCTGGTGGGGCGCGTGGTTGAGACGGTGCGCGACTGGGGTCTGGCGGGCGG
>PLST01000205.1 GCA_003164255.1 Acidobacteriaceae bacterium
GCCGCGAAAAAGAAGCGCAAATGAACTCGCGGATGCCTTGAAGCTTTAGGGATTGGTCAACGCTGCGGGAACGCGAGCGCCGGTTTGACCGTGGTCGGGGCCCGGCCAGAGGTGTTCTGCAGTTGCAGCGCCGGCCTGACTTGCGGGGTGGATGCGGGAACAGTTGTGGGCCGTTTCAGCGGTGTTTTTGGCGGAGTCACGGGCATCGACTGGGCGCCGGGCGCGGTTGCCGGCGGATGAGGCGCGACCTGAGTGGCGGCAGTGGTCCGTGGTTGCCGAGCCGTTCCGGGGATCGCCTTCTGGGATCCGGAGTTCAGCGGCTGTGCTTTGGCCTGGTCCAGCGACTGGCCATTTTGGTCATCGCCGGCGAACTGTTCGTCGGGTTTGCCGGCGATGGCCGCGCGCATAAACGTCATCCAGATGGGCAAAGCCGCTTTGGCGCCGGTTTCCTTTTCACCCAGCGATTGACGGCTGTCGAAGCCGATCCACACTCCGCAGGTGACGGAAGGTGAAAAGCCAAGAAACCAGGCGTCGGTATAGTCGCTGGTGGTGCCGGTCTTGCCGCCCACCGGGTGATTAAGCTGCGCGGCGGCAGCGCCCGTGCCGGAGCGGGTGACGGTACGCAGAAGAATCATCATGGTGCGCGCAGTGTCTTGAGAGATGACCTGATTGACGGTTGGCCGATCTTCCCAGAGGGTGATGCCGTCGGCGTTTGAGACCTTGCGGAGCAGGTGCGGGGTTACGCGCAGGCCGTCATTGGGAAAGACAGAGTATGAGGCGACCTGCTCCTCGAGCGTGATCTCAGCCGCGCCGAGCGCCGTGGGCAGGTAGGGGGGAATATTGGAGGTAACGCCGAAGCGGTGGGCCATGTCGATGACCTTGTGGATGCCGACGCGGGCGGCCAGCTTGACGGCCGGCACATTGCGCGACTCGGCAAAGGCATTCTGGATGGTCATGCGGCCTTTGTAATCGTTCTCGTAGTTGTGGGGCGCGTAGCCGCCAAAGTTGACCGGTGAGTCGACAATGGTGTCGTCAGGCTTGACGCCGTCTTCAACCGCGGTGGTGTAGACGTAGGGCTTGAAGCTGGAACCGGTCTGGCGCTCGGACTGCGTGGCCCGATTGAATTGCGAAAGCGCGAAGTCCCGGCCGCCGACCATGGCGAGCACGTCGCCGCTGGTGTTGTCGATGGCCATCAAGGAACCCTGGGCTCCGGAGTCCTGTTCGAGAGAGGCGCGGCGAGCGGAACCCTCCATGGTATCGGCGAGATGCACGTAGATAATGTCGCCGGCCTTGACGAGGGATTCGGCTGAGTGCTGCCCTGTCCACTGCCAGTCTGGTGGCAGCAGAATCACATCAGCGTTTTGTTGCGAGGGAGCNNCCCGGCGATGAGACGAAAGCCCAGTCAGGATGCCGATAGTCGTTGAGGGTTTCTCCCGCGTCGAGCACATTGTCAAGATGCCCCTTCCATCCGTGGCGGCGCTCGTACGTAGCAACGCCGTCGGCCACGGCGTGGTTGGCGGTTTGCTGCAGGTCGAGGTCGAGCGTGGTGTCAATGCGCAAACCGTCTTCGTGGACCTGCTCGGCGCCAAAGCGCTTGTCGAGTTCCTGCCGGACTTCATCCTGAAACCAGGGCGCCACGGCGTTCTGCGGCTCTGAAACGCGAAGGCCAAGCGGCGAGCGTCGCGCCTGTTCGGCCTGTACGTGCGTGATGACGCCGTCTGACTCCATCTCAGAGAGCACAAGGTTGCGGCGGCGCAATGCCTTGTCAGGGTTGAGCAGGGGTGAGTAGGCCGCCGGACCCTTGGGCAGGCCGGCAAGCAGGGCTGCCTCGGTCAGCGAGAGATCCTTTGCGTGCTTTGAGAAGTAGAACTGGCTGGCGGCTTCAAAGCCATACATGCCGCTGCCCAGGTAGATCTGGTTTGCGTAGAGAGTGAAGATTTGCTGCTTGGTAAAGCTCCGTTCAATCTGGATGGCGAGGTAGGCTTCCTGGAGCTTGCGCGTGATGTTTCGGTCAGAGGAGAGAAAGAGGTTACGCGCCAACTGCATGGTGAGGGTTGAAGCACCCTGGTAGCGGCCGTGCGTATGCAGGTCGTGCAGCAATGCACCGAAAATGCGAAGGACGTTGACGCCCCAGTGGGACTCGAAGCTCTTGTCCTCGATGGAGATTACGGCAGAACGCAGGATAGGCGCCAGGCCGTCGTAGTCAACCACCTCGCGGCGCTCGAGGGCAAAGGAGCCGACGACGCGGCCCTTGCGGTCGTAGAGGTTGGTGGTGGTAGAGGGACGGAAGTGTTCTAGCTCGTCGATCTGGGGCAGGTCAACGGAGTAGACCAGAGTGAGTCCGGCCAGGGAACCGGTAATGACGGCCAGCACCAGCAAAACGGCAAGCGCGGAGCGGCCGGCAAGTTTGCGGCGGTGCTCGATCGGCACCGGGGGGCCTGCGAGCTGGCGGCTCCGGCCCAGAGCGCGCGGCTTTACAGGCGGTTGGGGTGTGGCAGCCAAGCGATTTGGGCCTCGTGTGCATTTCTCCAAGGTGCAGGAGAAAAAGTGCTACAGATCAAGGCTAGCATTGATGCGCATGGCCTGAGGTGCCTGATGACACCTTAGTACCACACGATGTAAGAGAGGGAATGAACGCCAGAAAAGTGAAAGCGGCGCGGCTGATCGCCGCGCCGCCCTTGAGTCCACACAATTGTGCCTTTCAGGCGCTTTTGGCTTTGAGCAGATCGAGCGCCTTGTTGAGCATGTCGTCGTCCTTGGGAGCCGGAGCGCCGGTGTCGAGTTCGTCGTTGGGCGAGGCCACCACGACGTTGGGGGTGACGGCATTGTCCTGGACCTTGTTGCCGGAGGGGCTCTGGAACTTGGCAACGGTCAGCAGCAGGTCAGCGCCGTCGGGCATTTCAATGGACTTCTGGAACGAGCCCTCGCCAAATGTGCGCTCGCCGACCACATCGCCGCGCTTGAGGTCTCCAATGGCGGCTGCCGCCAGTTCGGGACCGCCGTAGGTGCCACGATTCACGAGAACGGCAATGGGCGCGGAGGTAAGAAAGTTGGCCGGATCGGCGCTGAAAGTCTGGGTGGCAAACTGCTGGCCCTGCAATGTGGCGAGCGTTCCCTGCTTGATGAAGAAGTTGGCCAGACGGATTCCCTGGGGGGCATCGCCGGTGGTATCGCGGAGATCGAGCAGGATCTTGCCGGCCTTGGGCATGGCCTTGATTTTGGCCGCAAGCTCATCCACGCGGTCACTGGTAAGCATGCCGGGCTTCAGGTAAAGGATGGAGGAGTTGTCGTAGAGCTGCGTGCCGAGAGCCGGCGCGGCAGCTACCGTGCGAGTGAGCGTGAGATGGTCCGGATCGGGCTTGGCGGGGCGCACAACGGAAAGGACAACTGTGCTGCCTGGCTTGCCCTGCAGCATGAGGCGAATGACTGCCAGCGAAAGCTCGCGGGTTGACTGGCTACCGATGGATTCGATTACGTCGCCGTCAGTCAAATGGGTGTCGGCGGGCGAGCCGGGCAGCACGTTAACCACAGTTGCGTACCCGTAGCGCTTTGAGACGGTAATCCCCACCTGTGCGGTGCCGTTGGTGGGCTGATCCTTGTAGATTTTGTACTCGGTGGGGCTCAGGTAGCTGGAGTCGGCATCGAGCGACTCAAGCAAGCCGTGCAGTGCGCCGGTGGTCACGTCGCCCATATTGGGTTCGGTCACATAGTCGGACTGAATCTTCTGCAGGACCTCAGCATAGACGCGCATCTGGTGGTAGGCGCCATCCTGATCGCTACCGGCATGAACGCCGAAGAGACCGAACTCACCCAGGGCAAAACCCAGGCCGAGAGCGGCGAAGATGGCCACGGAAAGCACAAAGACTGAACGTTGAAAGATTCGGGTCACACACACCACCGGGGCAGGCCTCGAGGGGAAAAAGGCCGCATACCCTTATAGACGCAATGATATCGCAAGGGGCGCTTTTCAACTGGTTTTTGGAGGCCTGAAGCCGGCTTCGAGGCCGTTTTCGACCAAAAAGTTGTAGACAGAGGGGCCAGGGTGTGGCTTTCTCTCCGGTGCGGGGCCTTTATCAGAAGGAGAAAAAGCTGGAACTCTTCTTCTTCTTCACGGGGGCGGGGGCAACGCCACTGACAGACGCGGTTATCTCAAGGATGGCACGGGCGATGGGCGTATCTTCCTTGGTAAGCGGGATGGCGGAGTTCTGCATCTGGCGCACCGCCGCGTAGTCGTTGGGGATTTTCCAGCGGATGGGGCGCGTGAGAGCCTTGGCCACCTGCTCCTCGTCGATGCCCTGGACGCCAGAGTCGAATCGATTGACGACGACTTCGAGCTCAGGGCCTCTCTCGGTTGGCAGCCGCTTGATGAAGCGATTTGCATTGCGCAGTTCAGGAATGCCGACCTGCGTGACCAGGTAGATGGTCACGGACGGATCGAAGTGCTGGGTGGCGGGAAGATCGGACCTGGATCCCGCATCAATGACAACGAATTCGAAGTCCTGAAGGGCGACATTGAGCAGAATCTTGATGGCTTCATCGCTGGGATGGAAGGAGGTCATCTCAGTGGGTGCGCACAGGACCCACAGGCTGGAGCTGTGCTGCACGAGCAGCGTGGAAAGGAAATGGGCGTCGAGCCGGGTGGCGTTCTCGAGAGCGTTGACGGTGGAGTAGGTGCTCTTGACGCCAAGATTGAGGCCCGCGTCCCCAAGAGGAAAGTTGAGATCGATGAGCAGGGTGCGCTTGCCGGACTGCTCGGCCAGCGCCAGAGCATAGCTGCAGGCCAGCGTAGTGACCCCGGAACCGCCTTTGGCGCTGAGGAAGACAAACAGCCTGCCGTCGCGTTGCTCCTCCACAATTTCTTCTTCAATGACGGCCTGGTGTTGTGGTTCCGCCCGTCGTGCCCAGGCGCGGGCCAGGGCGTCTGTCATGGCGACCGGGGTGATGGGCGTGTGGAGAAACTCCCGGGCGCCCGCGCGCAGGCAGCGCAGCATAAGGCCGGAGTCGACCCTCTCTGAGTACACAATGATGTTGGTTGCACCGTCGGCGCAGATCTTCTCAACCAGGTTGAGGGTGTATTCCGGGTCGCTGTCGAGGTCGATGATGACGACATCGAAGCTTTCTTTCAGCACTCGCGTGACGGAATCAACATCGGGAGGATAGGAGATGAACTCGCGGATTCGCCCATGGGGAAACCCGTCGAGGGCGCGGATGGCCAGACTTCGGCGATAGTCATCGGGACTGATGACCGCGATGCCTAGCGGTTCCGTGCCGAGCGGCTCGGTAGTCTGCCTCGTAGATGCCATGGGGAATCGGTATTCTCCCCTTGAGTGTACCCCTCGGGGTCATACAGGCCCATTACCACTTTTGGGCAACT
>PLST01000207.1:0-207 GCA_003164255.1 Acidobacteriaceae bacterium
TGAAGATGACCATCCCCGAAATCGTCGACATTCATCTGCCTGTCGAAGGCGTCTTTCACAACCTGATGCTGGTGTCGATCAAGAAGAGCTATCCCGGCCAGGCGCGCAAGGTCATGAACGCCATCTGGTCTCTCGGCCAGGCCATGTTCACCAAGATCATCGTCGTCGTCGATGAAGACTGCGACGTGCAGAACATCGGTGAAGTGG
>PLST01000207.1:273-3764 GCA_003164255.1 Acidobacteriaceae bacterium
TCGACGAACTCTGGTCGAAGCTCGGCCTCTAGGCAAAAGAGCTTCGGGTGCCCCCGGTCCCTCGCATTTGGAGACCGGGGATTGAAAACGATCGAGTGCCCCATCCATCCAGGCGTTCTTTGCCGGGATGGGTGGGATTGCAAGCACCCCGGTTCAGATCCACGTAGTTTCGCCGTCACGCAACGTAGTTCGTTACACTTTTCCCCCCGGCATTGCCTTGAACGCGTAGAACGATTCGCCCGGGAACATGCGCATGGTTTCCACTTGCTTGAAGCCTGCGTCCTTGAGCTGGTTGACGAGTTCGTCCTTGCGGGGGAGTCTTCCGCCGCTCCGCGTTGCCGCACCCCAAAGATTGAGAACTTCCACTCCGAGGCTTCCTCCCTGGCAACAAGTCATCAGCAATAGAAAACCGCCGGGCGCGACGAACTGCCGGATATGCTTGAGCAGCCCGACCCGGCTTTTAACCGGAAAATAGTAAATGTTGTTGTAGAGCGTAACGATGTTGAAACCCTCGTTCGGAATTCTTTGCCGGATATCACCGGTCTCAATGTTCACACGTTGCTGCAGGCCCCATTCCGCAATATTGCGGCGAGCGACATCAGCGACGTTTGGCTGCAGCTCCAAACCAAGCGCCGTGAGAGACGGATTCTTGTCTGCGGCGTACTTGATGTAGAAACCGGAGCCGCACCCGATCTCAAGGAGCCTGACAGATCCGGTAGCCGGAAAGAATCGATCGATGGCCTCTGTTTGAAATGCTTCCAGGATTCGCGATGACCTTGCGATAATCTCGCCGTCCTGATCGTCAAGATTCCAAAGTTCGCCGTTCCGTAGTTTCAGAATGGTCTGAGTAATCAGCTTGGCATGGAGTCCTGCCGCTTCCTGAAGCAGCGCCAGCGCGGCATCGTTCTGCGGTTGCGCCAGTTTCTTAGCCAGTCCCTTGAGCGCGTAGCCGTTCGTATCCAGTTTCAGATATCCAAGCCGAACGCCGAGACCCAGCCAGGCCTCAAGAGCTTCACGAGCCTTGTCATCGCGGCAATAGACTTTGGCAAGCTGTTCGAAGTCTTGCGGCGCATCGCGCAACAGCTCGAGTAGACCGCACTCCTTGGCCGCGGACAGGTAGTTGAGTTGATAAAAGTGTTTCAGCAAAGCGCTGCTGCCGGTCAACGCAGAGAAGCGGCCATCCTTCATGAGCTTCAGAATCGGCTTGAATGACATGATCGCTTAAGACTCCCAAAGAAATACTAAGCCGCGTGCCCGATGTATCCCGGCGCTGTTTGCCGGGATGGGTAGGATAGGAAGAACTTTGACTCGCGCCTCTTATCAGAACTGAAAACCAGTGCAAGTCTCAGGCCGGAAGCGCGCCGATCAAGCGCATCCGGGCAGCGAGCGACAGGAGTCCAAATCAGCGCACGTTTAAATGTCCTCCAGGAGCAGGGAAGCCGCTGCTCGCAATATACGCTGTGAGTGCGAGGAGCCAGAAGCTTTTTGGCTGATTCCGCAACCGGGTGTAACTTTTGCGCTCCTGCTTCGTACCTTATCTGAAAACCGATGATGAATTTTCATGACATCTACGTCGAACACGCTCCGCATGTACGGCGGTTCGCGTTGTTCCTCACACGCGACGAGGCCCAGGCTGATGATCTGACCTCAGAAACGTTCCTCCGCGCGTGGGCCGCAACCGATCGCCTTCAGGCCGCTACGCTGCGGAGCTATCTGCTGACGGTTGTCCGCAATCTTCATCGGGATTCGGTGCGCCGCGAGGCTCGGAGTGAACCGCTCGAAGAAAATGTTGCACCCGTGAATGCGCGCATGGAGGAATCGCTCGGCGCGCGAACGGAGCTTGCAAGGGTGCTCGCGGCCGCCGCAGGGATGCCGGCAATCGATCGCCTGGTCCTGTTCGAGAGAACGCTCGAAGGGAAATCCTACGCGGAAATCGCCGCGAGCCATGGAATCAGCGTCGGAGCCGCAAAAATCAAAGTCTATCGCGCCAGAATTCGTTTGATGATGGCGAGAAAATAGCAAACCAACATGGAGGTCGTAAAAATGAACTGCGAAATCAGCAACGACGTTGCAATGGACCTGATGGGCCTTTACATGTCGCAATCAGCCAGCGCCGACACGCGCAAAATCGTGGAGGCTTATGTGGCCGCTCACCCTGAGTTGGCCATCAACTTTGCCCGGCAAAGTGCCGGCACGCAGGTCGCAGCAGAGCTGGATGCGCTTGGCAAGGCTCGGCGCGCACTGGCAAACCGCAACATGAATCTGGCTTTTGCCATCGCCTGCACCGTCGCGCCATTCACCTTCTGGTTCGACGGCGGTCACGGCGGATTCCCCTCCTGGATGATGCTGCGCGATCTGCCTTCGCTTGCGGGCGCATGCTGGGCTGCGGCTGCAGGATTCTGGTTTGGGTACTGGCACTGGGCAAAACGAACCAGGGCCACGGGACTCTGAGCCAGTCAGGCTGCGTCCCACGGAATGGCCATGATCCGTGGGACGAGCCTCCTCGCGCTTCGGAATCCTGAGTTGCGCCCGCACACCCCAGTTCGCCATCACCCCCGCCCAAACTGTTATATCTAGACTCATGCATCGCGTATCTCCCCGGCGGGCCGCAGGCATCCTCTCTCTCGCACTGGCCGCNNGCCGCCCTCGTCGTTACCGCCAACCGCGCCAACCCGCAGTCGGCAGCCAATGCCGATTCCTTCTCTGTGTGGAGTGTCTCGCTCACCAACCACATCGTGGCGCCGGTCATCAGTGGCGCCAATCTGCGCTGGCTCGACTGGATGCGCTTTGCCGACGGCGCGCCGGAAGAGTTGGCCGTGCTCTACGACAATTGCCGCGACTGCGCAGCCAATACCTACTTCACCGCCTTCTATTACGACCTCAAGCTGCACCGCTGGACGGCACGCTGGATTCAAGGCGGCCAGGGCGTGCCCATGTGGAGCTCCAACCAGCCCGCCGGCATCCAGTGGTCGCAGGCTTACGCCGGCATCGCCGAGCCCAATGGCCGCGAGTTCATCGCCACCTGGAGNNCCTCTCGCCGGCAAAGATGCTGACGCCATGGAGCTGCGCATCTGCCGCGCCCAGGACGCCATTCCCGACCTCCAGCGCGGCCAGGACTCGGCCCTCTGCCACAAACTTGTTCCGCCCGCCCCCGAGCGCAAGCCCGTCACCACGCCCCCGGCCAATAACCACGGCCAGATGGCGCTCCCGCACGCGCATCATTGAGGTTGCATCGCGCTGAGCCGCATCGCCCCTGGTCCTTGCAGGCGTCAGCCTGCCATGGTCAATAGTGGCCAGTCATGCGCCCTTCCACTCCGTTAGCATCCATGTCGAACGGGGTGTGACCATGAGCTACCTTTCGAAATCTTTCCTGATACCGCTGATTGCCGCGACAGCCTTACTTTCCACCACCGCGTGCCATAGCAATTCCGCCCAGGCAAGCGCGGATTCGGCCCAGGCCTCAGATCCGGCCGCCGCCAATCTTGCTCAGG
>PLST01000444.1 GCA_003164255.1 Acidobacteriaceae bacterium
CCGATTTATGTTCGCTTGACAGACCCATAAGTTTCCCTCCCGGCGGCTAACCGTTTTTGCCGCAGCATTGCTTGTATTTGCGGCCGCTGTCGCAGGGGCAGGGGTCGTTGCGGCCGACTTTTTCGCCGGTCCGGCGCTGCGCAGGTTCTGAGGCGTCGCCACCCGAGCGGCTGGCCGCCTCAAGCTCGCGCTGCTTCTTGCGGTGGAACTCCTTTTCAAGCGCATCGATCGTGGTGGAGGCAGCGCGGGTGTGTATGCCGATTTCGCGCGGCTCGGCATCGAGCGTTGCCGGACGGAGGGCGCTGGCCACCGGCGGCGCGGGCGGAACAGCGCGGTTCGGCCGGGGAGCCGCGTCCACTGGCTGACCGTCGGGTCCAAGAATCTGCATCCTGAAGAGGAACCGGACGGTGTCTTCCTGGAACTTCAGCATCATGGCCTCGAACATGTCATAGGACTCTCTCTTGTACGCCACCAGCGGGTCCTGCTGCGCATAGCCGCGCAAACCGATTCCCTCTTTCAGGTGGTCCATTGAGAGCAGATGCTCCTTCCAGAGCCCGTCAATCACGCTGAGCATTACCATCCGCTCGTGATAGCGCATCTGCTCCGCGCCAAGAATCTTCTCCTTGGCCTCGTAGTGATGCTTGAGCATCTCAAAGATCTCTTCACCAAGTTCGTGACGGCTTAGCTGCTGCGCCTTGATCGTGGTCCCGGCAAGATTCAGGCCGAAGTGATCGACAAGCTTGTCTTCAAGCCCCTTGATGTTCCATTGGTCGGGGCGAACTTTCTCGCCTGCAAATTCGTCCAGCAGGGTGGAGAGAATTCCTCCCACGTAGTCTTCGAGGATGAGCTCGCGCTGCTCGACGCCCTCAAGCAGTTGGCGGCGCAGTCCGTAGACAGCCTCGCGCTGCTTGTTCATCACGTCGTCGTACTCAAGCAGGTGCTTTCTTGATTCGAAGTTCTGCGCCTCGACGGCCTTCTGCGCGCCCTCGATCCGCTTGGAGATCATCTTGGACTCGATGGGAACGCCTTCTTCCATGCCCAGCCGCTNNCCACTGCTTGGCGAAGATGCGCATGAGGTCGTCTTCAAGCGAGAGGTAGAATCGCGACTCGCCGGGATCGCCCTGGCGTCCGGCGCGTCCACGCAACTGGTTGTCGATGCGCCGCGACTCGTGCCGCTCAGTGCCGAGAATGAACAGGCCACCCGCCGCGATCACCTGCTCGTGATCTATCTGCGCTGCCTCGGCATGGCCCTTGTTGCTCTCGGCCCAGTCGGCATCGCTCACCTCGAACTCCTGGCCCTGGTAGTAAAAGCGCAGGAAGCCGGCGGGCGCCATGGGATTGATGGCTCCCTCTGCCACGCTGATGGCCCGCGCCTTGCCCTTCTTCACCAGTTCCTGGCGGGTCATGAACTCCGGATTGCCGCCGAGAAGAATGTCGGTTCCGCGGCCTGCCATGTTGGTGGAGATGGTGACCTGGCCAAGGCGGCCGGCCTGGGCCACGATCTCTGCCTCGCGCTCGTGGAACTTTGCATTGAGCACCACGTGTTTGATGCCCTTGCGCTGCAGGATTCCCGAGAGCCGCTCTGATTTTTCAATCGAGGTGGTGCCCACCAGCACCGGCTGCTTCTTCTCATGCAGCGTGGCAATGTCGTCAGCCGCAGCCTTGTATTTTTCCTTCTCGGTGCGGTACACCACATCGGGATTCTCAAGCCGCAGCATCAGCTTGTTGGTGGGGATGACGACGATTTCGAGTTTGTAAATCTTCTCGAATTCAGCGGCTTCCGTCTCTGCCGTGCCCGTCATGCCGCTCAGCTTCTTGTACAGGCGGAAGTAGTTCTGGAAGGTGATCGTCGCCAGCGTCTGGTCTTCCTTGCGGATGTTGACGCCTTCCTTCGCTTCAATGGACTGGTGCAGGCCGTCGGACCAGCGGCGTCCCGGCATCAGTCGTCCGGTGAAGGTGTCCACGATGATNNCCACGTCGCGCTTGTAGAGCGCGTGGGCCTTAATCGCGGTCTCGACGTAGTGCTTCAGATCCCAGTTTTCTGCGTCGGCAATGTTGTCGATGCCGAGCAGCTTTTCAATGGTCACCCAGCCTTCATCTGTCACACCGATCGTTCGCTGCTTCTCGTCAACAATGTAGTCGCCCGAAAAGAACTTCTGCCCTTCGGCGAGTTGGATGCCGAGCTGCTCCTGGCGCTTGTGATCCATGTGGTCCACTTCTTCGCCCAATACCAGTTCAGGAATGATCTTGCGCGCACGCGCGTATTTGTCTGTGGTCTGGTCGGTGGGGCCGGAGATGATGAGCGGGGTACGCGCTTCGTCGATCAGGATCGAATCGACTTCGTCAACGATGGCGTAATAGTGGCCGCGCTGCACGCAATCCTTGATTTCGAACTTCATGTTGTCGCGCAAGTAGTCGAAGCCGAACTCGTTATTTGTTCCGTAGGTGATGTCGGAGGCGTAGGCGGCGCGACGCTCGTTGTCGTCGAGGTCGTGGACGATGACGCCGACCGTGAGGCCGAGAAACTCGTAGATCTTGCCCATCCACTCGGCGTCGCGCTTGGCCAGGTAATCGTTCACCGTGACCACATGCACGCCGTGACCGGCGAGCGCGTTCAAATAGCAACTGAGGGTGGCGACGAGCGTTTTTCCTTCGCCGGTTCTCATTTCGGCGATCTTGCCCTGGTGCAGCACCATGGCGCCGATCAATTGCACGTCAAAGTGGCGCATTTGCACGGCGCGCCAGCCGGCCTCGCGGAC
>PLST01000210.1:0-765 GCA_003164255.1 Acidobacteriaceae bacterium
TTGGCTCTCAGGGCGGCGGGAATCGAAAAGCCGGCCGGAGGAGGAATCGAATCCAGTTCCGTGCCGAATCGCCGCGGCAGGCTCATCAGCGGGCACTGCACGTCGAACTGCGTGCCCACGGTAAGTGCGTTGACGATGGGATATTCGCCGTCCATCCAGGTCATCAGGCGTCCCAGGTGGGGAAGGACTTCGAGAATCACGTCGCCGCCGGCATTCCGTACCAGCGGCGCATAGCGAGCGAATTGAATGCCATCGCCCGCGCCCTGCTCGCCATAGATCAGAATGCGGCGTCCGTTCAGCGGCTCGCCGAGCCACAACGGCTGCCGGAATTTACGCCGCTGTTCGGCGAATTGCGCCACCTGCCATCTCCACTCATACTCCTGAAAGCCTTCCCGCAATCGGCCGGCGCGCAAGAGCGTTACCGCCAGGTTGAAATGCACCGCCGGGTCGTCCGGTCGCGCCGCGCAGACCCGCCGGAAGTACTGTTCGGCGCGAGCCAGGTCGCCGCTATCCCGGTAAGCTACTCCCAGGTTAGAGAGCAGCTTCGGGTTGTCAGGCAGGCGCGCCTCTAGTGCGTGCAGGTAACTAAGTGCCTCGTCATACCGGCCTTGGTTGTACAGCGCGACAGCCCGGTCCCACAGGGCTTTGACTTCAGGGGAGGCTTTCATGAATCCATGGCCGCACGTAGACGGCTTTCGGCCGCGGCGTTCCAGTAGGCGCACTCAAGCTGCAGGAACACCGAGGTATACGGAATCGTCATGTCGG
>PLST01000210.1:772-11811 GCA_003164255.1 Acidobacteriaceae bacterium
AAATCCAACTCGCGATCCACATAGACCACGGGCGTCACATGCCGCGATGCCGCCAGGATTTCGAGCGTCTCCCGCACGGCATCGAGTTGCCCGGCGCCGGTCACCAGCGTCTCCACGCCCGGAGCGGCTTGCGCGGGGTAGGCGGAGTCCACCACGGCGATCCAGTTGCGATGGCCGTAGAGCGCCAGCCGCTCGCGAAGTGCCGCTTGCCACGCCGAACTCATGGCGCGCTCCGGGTGGTGCTTGACTTTGAGGTGGACGCGCGCACCACCAGTTTGGGCTCCAACAGGGTTGTGGTGGGACGCGCGGCGCGGCCATTCGAGAGCAGCGCCAGCGCCATCCCGGCGGCCCGCTCGCCGATGGCGTCGCTCTGCTGGTCCACGCTGGTCAGCGGCACGCGCAGGAATCCGGCGTAGGTCACGTTGCCGCAGCCGGCGATGGCCACGTCTTCGGGCACCCGCAGTCCGGCGTCGAGAACGGCGTTCATGGCTCCCATGGCGGTCGGGTCGTTATAGCAGAAGACGCCGTCGGGCGGAGGGTNNGCATCCGGCGTCCACCAGGTGAGCGGCCACCATGCGTCCGATGTTTTCGTCGTCCACGCCCACGAAATTTGCATCCAGGCCGGCGAAATGGCGGTCGATCAAAATGTAAGGCGTGTTCTGCGCTTCGATATGCCGAAAGCTTTCCGCGGTCCCCTGGGCGGACGCCACGATGAGCGCGTCCACGCGGCGCGCCAGCAGGCGGTCGATCTCCTGCCGTTCGAGTTCCGGGTCGGATTCCGACGATGCCAGCACCAGGCTGTAGCCCTGCGCGCGCAATACCCGACCGAGCGCCTTGGCCACCTGCCCGAAAAAGGGATGCACCAGATCGGGCACTACCAGTCCGACAATGTAGCTGCGCCCCGTCACCAGGGCGCGCGCCGCGAGATTGGGGCGGTAGTCCAGTTCCTCCATGCGGCGCAGCACGCGCTTGCGCGTGGCTTCCGAAATGTCGGGATGGTTGCGCAGCACTTTGGAGACGGTGACCACCGAGAGTCCCAGGTCTCCTGCAATGTCCTTGAGGCGCGACCCCATTCAACGCTAATGTATCGCGTTTGATGGTGCGTCAGAGCCGCGAACGTTAGTGCGCGTTAGAATCGCTGACAATCCTAACGCTCCCTGACGGTCGCGGCTCTGACTGGTGTACATCGCCCGAAATAAGCTGGTGGGGCAGGCAATCTTGCCTGCAGCCGCCTTTCCAGGCGGCTTTCCAGGCGGGCGGCAAGCGTTCGTGTCCCGAAAGAGCCGGCTGAAAGCCGGCCGCAGCCAAGATTGGCTGCCCCACACGCAATCCGCCCCCCCCATTGCCCCAAAACGGATAAGCACGCCCGCCCCGCGTTTGGCTTGACGGGGAAAGGTCCACGTGATAATAGTTAACGTTTACTAAAAGGGAAACGCATGCTCGCCGGTCCCATGTCGATACCGCGGCGCAGACTCCGGAGCGGAGCGCTGATGCCCGCCATCGGCCTGGGAACGTTCGGCTCCGACCATGTTTCGGCGGACCAGGTGGCGGCCGCGGTGGAGGACGCTCTTGCCATCGGCTATCGGCACATCGATTGCGCCTCGGTCTACGGCAACGAAGCGCGCATCGGGGAAGCTCTGGCCGCGGCGCGGCGTTTTGGACTGCGGCGCGATGAATTGTGGATCGTCTCCAAGCTGTGGAACGACAAGCACTCCGAGAGCGACGTGATTCCATCGTGCCGGCAATCGCTGGCCGATCTCGGGCTCGAATTCCTGGACATGTACCTGGTCCACTGGCCGTTTCCCAATTTCCATCCGCCGGGATGCGCCGTCAATTCGCGCAGTCCCGAGGCGCGCCCGTACATCCACGAGAATTTCATGCGGACGTGGCGGCAAATGGAAAAACTGGTGGACCTGGAATTGACGCGCCACATCGGCACGTCCAACATGACCGTCCCCAAACTGCGGCTGCTGTTGCGCGACGCGCGCATCCCGCCGGCGGTGAATGAAATGGAGCTGCATCCCCACTTTCAGCAGCCCGAGCTGTTCGATTTCGTGCGCGCGAACGGTATCGAGCCGGTGGGCTACAGTCCGCTGGGATCGCCGGGACGTCCGGAGCGCGACCGCACGCCGGGAGATACCGTCGACCTGGAAGATCCGGTGATGGTCGATATCGCGCGGCGTCTGGGCGTGCATCCGGCGTGGGTGGCCATTCGCTGGGCGGTGCAGCGCGGGCAAACGCCGATTCCGTTTTCCACCAATCCGCGCAACTATAGGGCGAACCTCGCGGCCGCGGCGGGCCAACCGCTCAGCCACGCGGACATGGCCGCCATCGCCGGCATCGACCGCAATTGCCGGCTGATCAAAGGGCAGGTTTTCCTGTGGAAGCAGGGGCAAACCTGGGAAGATCTGTGGGACCTCGACGGAGCGATCGAACAATGACAGGCGCATACTTACCGGGCAACAGCACCGTGGAACTGCGCGACGCGCCGGTTCCCGAACCGGGCCACGGCGAAGTGCTGCTGCGCATGAAGGCCTCCACCATCTGCGGNNGCGGGCCACGAACCGAGCGGCCGGATTGTGAAGGCCGGGCCCGGCTGCCGGCGGTTCGGCGTGGGCGGCCGCGTGATTGTGTATCACATTTCCGGGTGTGGCGTGTGCAACGATTGCCGGCGCGGCTACATGATATCCTGCACCAGCGAGCGCTATCGGCGCGCCTACGGCTGGCAGCGCGATGGCGGCATGGCCGAGTACCTGTTGGCCGAGGAGAAGGATCTCATCCATCTTCCCGACTCGCTCACCTACCTGGATGGCGCACAGGTCGCCTGCGGCTTTGGCACCGTCTATGAAGCGCTCGAGAAGATAGGAATTGATGGAAGCCACGCTGTGCTGATTACGGGTCTCGGGCCGGTTGGACTTGCGGCTGGTGCGCTATGCCGCAAACTTGGAGCTGAGAAGATCATTGGAATTGACATCTCAGACGAACGCCGCGACATTGCATTGCGCCTCGGACTATGTGACGTTGTTCTCGCCGCAGGCCCTGAAAACGTCCATGAAGTCCGCAATCTCACCAGCGGAAACGGTGTCGAACGCGCGGTGGACTGTTCCGGTAATGCCGATGCACGTGCCATTGCAATCCGTGCGACACGTAAATGGGGCAAGATGGTCATGGTGGGCGAAGGCGGCACCGTAGCTTTCAATCCCTCTCCCGACATCATCCATGAGCAAAAGACCATCTTCGGTTCATGGGTTACCTCAACCTGGCTCATGGAGGAGCTCGTGGAACGGCTCGTGCGCTGGAATCTGCACCCGGAGGACATCGTTACACACCGTTTCTCTCTTGACCAGGTAAGCGATGCCTATCAATTAATGGCGTCGGGGCGCTGCGGAAAAGTTGCTGTATGCCCCACTGCGGAGTAGCTGATGCACTTTCCCCCAGCCAGCCAACATCGGCAAAGTTCTCTTCGGCTACCTGGTGGTAGCAGGCTTTGCCTTCTGGGGCGCAAATAGTTCGCCAATCGTCAATCACTGCCGTGAAATTCTCAGCGAGGTCGAAAATGATTGTCAGCCCTGAACGTGATCCTCAAACCTGGGAACAACAGTTGAGAAACTTGCTTCCACTGCTGGGGCACCGCAACTGGATTGTTGTTGCTGATTCTGCGTATCCGGCGCAGACCGCCCAGGGCATTACGACCATCGCAACTTCGGCCGATCACCTTGAAGTTCTTTCCAAGACCCTCCGCGCCATCGCTAAGTCCAGGCATGTTCGTGCCAATGTTTATATGGATGCCGAGTTCAGGCATGTGACTGAGGAGGATGCACCAGGTGTGTCTGCCTTGCGCCGTGATCTCGATTCTCTTCTGAAAAATGAGAAAGCCAGCGAATTGGGGCATGAACAGGTCATTGCAAAGCTCGATGAGAGTTCAAGGTTGTATCAGATACTTATCCTCAAAACAACGCTCACGATTCCCTACACCACGGTCTTTCTGCAGTTGGATTGCGGGTATTGGAGCGATGCGGCTGAAAAGCGATTAAGGCATTCCCTGGCAAATGGTGTAAGCGCCAGATGATCGTTGTATCGTCCCGGACAGACGCCAAACCGCTGTGAGCGTTCATGACCTATTCCCTGATGTCGATCTCTGGGCCCGCAATCGTTCGATGGCTTGGCGTGCCTTGGCTCTGTCGCAAGATTCACTCTAAAGGTGGGCCAATCGATCTTTACTCGCCCTGACAATCATTGGATCAACCCGTAGAACAGAAGTGTAACGGGCTTCGAATTCAAGTGCGCCGCCAGAACCCAACGGATGCTTGACACAAACACGTCTAATCAGATGGTCTGCCCGCGAGGGCAAAAAGGAGCAATGAACAAATGCAACGACGAGACTTCGTTAAGCTGATCGCGGCTGCCGCTGCGGCCCGAGCCATTCCGGCAAAAGGACAGGCGGCCCTGAACGCACCTGCGGGCTTCAACACGCTTCACCAGACGTATGAAGAGTTCTGTGCAACTCCTGAGAGCGAACGGATCTTCTATGCGCTTGTCGATGGCAAGATCGTCGAGACCAGGCTCGACAATGCAAACTGGGCGCCAACCGCATGGGGTGAGCCAAGGGAACTGCCCGGCGGCTCCTGGGATGGCGTACCGATGCAGGCTCCCATCAGCGGATTGAGTGGGGAAGGCCCTTATCAGCCGAACTGGGATTCCATGTTGCAATACGACGCACCTGAGTGGTATCGCGACGCAAAGTTCGGCATTTGGGCGCATTGGAGTCCGCAATGTGTTCCTGAACATGGCGACTGGTACGCACGTGGAATGTATGAAGAAGGCTCTCCCAACTACAAATTCCAGGAGCAGAAATATGGACACCCGTCCCAGTTTGGGTACAAGGATCTTTGCGCACAGTGGACGCTTCTGAACTGGGAGCCGGAGGCTCTGATTCAGCGCTACAAGGATGCCGGGGCGCGCCTGTTTATTGCGCTCGCGAATCACCACGATGGATTTGATACGTGGAATTCAAAGCATCAACCCTGGAATGCAATGAATCACGGTCCGCACCGCGATGTGGTGGGCGAGTGGGCTGCCGCGGCGCGGAAACAAGGAATGCGCTTTGGCGTGACCGTGCACCAGGCGCGCAACTGGTGGTGGTTCCAAACCTCTCACGGCGCCGACAAAAGCGGTCCGTATGCGGGTGTCTCGTACGACGGTCGAATGACGAAGGCCGAGGGCAAGGGCCAATGGTGGGATGGGCTCGATCCGCAAATGCTCTATGGCGCGAAGCATCCAAAGGATGCGCTGCCCGACGCTTCCTACGTCAAGCATTTCTACGACCGGACGCGCGACCTGATCGATCAACACGATCCCGACCTGCTCTACTTCGACAATTCGCTGGTTCCGCTGGGCTGGGGAGGCATGAATATCGGCGCATATTTTTATAACCACAACTTGAAGACGCGCGGGAAAATGGAGGCCATCCTCAATGGCAAGCAAGTGCCGGACAAGTTGGCCAAGGCGCTGGTTGCAGATTATGAACGTGGTCTCACAAGCGGGATCATGCCCTACGCGTGGCAGTCGGAGACTTGCATTGGAGATTGGCACTACAATCGCAAGCTCTTTAACGAACCGGGTGAATATGGGGGTTATCTGCCTCCACGTGACGCGATTCACTGGCTTGTCGACACGGTTAGCAAGAATGGAACGTTCATCCTGAATTTGCCTGGCATGCCGGATGGGACGATCGATAGCAAGGAAATCGCTGTCCTCGACCAGATCGCTGCATGGCTGAAAATCAACGGCGAGGCAATCTACGAAACGCGGCCCTGGACTGTGTACGGCGAAGGCCCGAACCGGATAGACAGCGGATCGTTCAAAGGCGAAAGCATCAAAGCATTGGGAACCAAGGATTTCCGATTCACGCGTAACAAGGCCAATACCGTGATCTATGCGATCTGCCTGGGATGGCCTGACGGAGATGTGCAGATTTCCTCGCTGGGATTGTCGAGCAAGACGACACCAGGCAAGGTTCAGAACGTAACCGTCCTCGGCTCTGAAGCAAAAATCAAGTGGAACCAGGGCGATGACGCTTTGCACCTGGAGTTGCCGCGGCAGGCCTGGGGAGTCAACGAGTACGGCGCTGCATTGAGAATTGCGCTGAGCTGAACTAGGGCAAAAGAGCCGAACCCCTTGCACTTGTCCGCGAGACAAGAAAGCGAGGGGATCGGTTCAAATTTATCTAAGTCGCAATCACTCTGAAGGCTGATTTGACCCCCTTGCGCAGAAGCGCGAAATTGAGGAGGTCACCAGTTCTAGCGCACCTTTCCGGTGCCGGACTCAGGGCCCTGGCTTCGAGCCCGAGCGACCAGTTCAAGGGCAGCCTGAGTCACGGGATCATCCGGCTTGAGCGCCTTCGCGGCCTGCAGTTCCTTTTCACCGTTGACGAGGTCGCCCGCCTGGCAGTCGATGATGCCCAGTTTCCTGTGAAGGTTGGCTTTCTCTGCGCAGTCACCGCACGCGCTGATCGCTTCGTTCAATTGCCGAATCGCTTCAGGCCAGTCGTGAGCAGACGCCGCTTCAACACCGTTGTTGGCCAGAGTGTCCGCGCGGTCCAGGATGCTCCGTTCTTTCTGAACAGTGTTGTAGTGTGCCATCAACCGCTCCGATTCCGCTTGATCGGTAGGTCGTAGCGAGCGCGCAAGGCTGAACAGCGCCTGGGTAAAGTTCGGATCGATCGCAATCGCATTCCGCCACGCCGCTTCTGCCTTGACCGGCTCCGACTCCTGCTCAAGCGACTGGCCAAGCATATACCAGGCCATTACGTTGCGGGGCTGAAGTTTCACGGTCTCTTCGAACAGGCTGACTGCAAGGGGCAGCTTACCCTCGTTCTTGTCGATGAGGGCAAGAAAATATCGCGGTTCAGGCAAATTCTGATCCAGCCCGCAGGCGGTTTCGAACTCAGGCTGCGCTTCGGTGCTGCGGCCCAGATCGTACAGAATACGCCCGCGATAGGAATGAGCGACACCGGACTGCGGAGCAAGGCGAACTGCCTCCCCGGTTTGCTCAAGAGCCGCGGGCAGGTCGTAGCCGCTGGCGAGCGCAAGCGCCAGGTCCAGATGCGCCGCGGCAAGATCGGGAGCCAGTTCTACCACCTTCCGAAGCAGCGCAATCCCCTCGTCCGACTTGCCCATTTGCATCTTCACTTTTCCAGCCGCCGACAATGTGGCAGGATCCTGTGGCGCCAGCGCGACGGCTTTATCCAGTTCCACATCGGCGTCGGATTTCCTTCCCTGCTGGGCAAGAATCAGCCCCAGGCTCAAATAGCCTTCCTTGTACTTCGGATTGTCTTCAATTGCCTGTCGAAGAAGTTTTTCGGCCGTAACCAGGTCGCCGTTCCTGGCGTATACCGTCGCCAGATTTCCGCGCGCCTCTGCAAGCTCAGGCTCCAGGTCAAGTGCCGATTTCAGCCACTTCTGCGCGGACTTGAGGTCGCCTTCGTCCAGCGCCAGTTGGCCCAATTCGGCAGGAATCTCGGCCAGCATCGGGTCAATGCTGTTTGCCTTGCGGAGCACTTCCTCAGCGCCCTTCATATCGTTGGTGGCTTCAAGAGCGAGAGCGAGATTGTAAGCAGTCTGCGCGCTGCCCGGATTCTCTTCGAGCATGTGGCGATAAATCTGCGCTGCCTCTGCCGGCTTCCCCGATTGAAGCAGTTCATTCGCCTTGGTTCCCTCTGATGCCAGCTGGCTATTCAGGGATTCTTCGCCCTGTTCCTTCTGCAACTGCCCAACTAACTGCGTTGCCTCCTGGGCTCGACCAAGCGAGCGCAGCACAGCGACCAACTGAAATTGGGCAGACCTATCTCCAGGTTTCAGAGCGACGGCTTTCTGCAATTGAGGCAGCGCCTGACCGGGCTTTCCCATGCGCGCCAAAACCAGCCCAAGCTGATAGCGAGCCTCAAAATCATTGGGCGTCCTGGCGGCTCCAAGCTCAAGTTCAGGCTCTGCATGAGCGTAGTCGCCCAGTTGCTGGTACACCGTGCCAAGCATGACATGTCCCGAGGGATCGGTCGGTTTGCGATGCACGTAATCCCGGGCGGGCGCAAGCGCCTCCGTATATGCTGATGCATCGATCAACGCCTTCACCTGCGCAGCCAGCGCCACCGTATCGGTGGGACTCCGGCGGGTCACCTCCCGGTATTCATCCGCCGCCTCGCGATCGCGACGCTCGTTCGCATAAATGTTTCCAAGGGTAAAGTATGCGGCAGTCATGTCGGGATGACTCTTGAGCAAGTCGGTTAGAAGCCTGATCGCATCAGCCACCCCGGCGCCCTCCAGGGCCGGCATCCCATCGACCTGCCTCACCTTGGCAGACTCGTATGTCGCCGTTGCCAAGGCGATCTGCATATCAGCGGCGTCCGGTTGAATCCCGAGGGCCTTCCGCCAGTAATCGATCGCCGCATCGTATCGTTTCTCCTTCGCCAGGACCTGTGCCATCCCGTCCAGGGCGCATACCATTTGCGGGTCCGCTGCTAGCGCTTTCTGAAATTCGGCTTCTGCCTCGGTCGAGTTAGCGAGGGACGACCCCAGCGCACAATGCGCCACCTGCAATGCGGGATCGTCCTGCAGCGCAAGGCGGAACTCGCTGATTGCCGCCTCAGGCTGCTGCTGACTTTGCCGAACAAGCCCAAGATCGAAATGCGCCTCGGCCAACTGCGGCTCCAGGCGCAAGGCCTGCTTGAACGCCGCGACTGCGCATTTCAGATCGCCTTTCCCGGCGAACCAAACGCCCACAGCATCAAATACCCTCGCTGGGGGTGTGCCGGCCGGCGGGTGCGCAGCCGATGCCGGCGGTTTGCAGGTGTCCGGCAGTTGCGCCGACGCCCCTGCGCCGGTAAAGAGCAAGAATGCGCTACAGCAAATGAGAGATCGCTTCATGATCGATCCGTTCCGGGTAGAACCCCACCTTGGCCGCATCATTGTTGACTGCCATTGCGGGGTTCGGTCACTTCGAGTATGCGATCCCCAGTCACATCGTGCAACAACTGGCGTATACCCGAAGGCCATTTAATCTCGATTTCCTTTATCACGTGCGAACTGCCCAGACCGAAATGGACGCGTGGGTCGCTTGATGCGGCATAGCCTGTGCTCGTCGTCGCCTCGTTGTAAAGCATCCGGCCATCATCGGTTGTGATCCGAATCTGCGCGCCAATGCCCATCCGGTTGCTTTTTGTTCCGACAAGTTTGATCAGGACCCAGTGATTGCGCGTTTCGGTGACGTTACGGAACACGCTGACCGGGGCGCCCAGAGCGGTCACGACCAGATCCATCCGTCCGTCGTTGTCAAGATCCCCGTACGCCAGCCCGCGGTGCGGGGCTGGCCGCGTAAAGTCAGCCCCGGCAGTCGCGCTCACGTCGTCAAACTGCCCGTTCCCGCGATTGCGAAATACCGAGTTCGGTTCGGCATACCGAAAATGCGATGAGATTTTCTCGATATTGTCTAGCACATTGCTGCGCGCCACCACCAGGTCCTTCCATCCATCGTTGTCGAGATCGACGATTCCGTTCGACCAGCCGGACATCGGCCTCGTTAGATTCGCAAGCCGGCTCTCCTGGCTCGCATTGCGAAACTGTCCTTTGCCCTGGTTGATGAACAATGGAAACGTTTCGTTTTCGATCGCGGTGTGCCATAGATCCGGCAAGCCATCGTTGTTCAAATCCCTGAAGTCAGCGCCCATTCCCGCAAGGGCAGTTCCCTCGTCGTTGTAGGCCACGCCTGCCTGAAAGCCAACCTCCTCAAATCGCTTTCCTCCCAGGTTGTGAAACAGGAGATTCGGGCTGTTGTCGTTGGCCACAAACACGTCGAGAAAGCCGTCGCCGTCGTAGTCCGCGAACACCACTCCCATTCCCTTGCCCAGTACGCTTGCAATTCCCGTCTCCGCCGAAACATCGGTGAACGTGCCATCGCCATTATTGCGGTACAGCGTGTTAGGCAGTGGGCCGAAGCTGCCCGGGTGGCAGTAACCGCGGCCATCCAGCCCCGTNNCCGTCGTTGTTGTAGTCGAACCAGCCGGCCGCGACCGACCACATCTTGCGGCCGTTGTATAGGCCGCCGCTCAAGCCCGCCTTCGCGGTGACGTCGGTGAACGTACCGTCGCCATTGTTGTGAAAAAGCTGATTCCCGTTCACGTTGGCCAAAAACAGATCGGGGTGGCCATCATTGTCGTAGTCGCCCACCGCCGCGCCCATGCCAAAACCCGCGCCGGTAACTCCGGCGCGTTCTGAAACATCGGTGAACGTTCCATCACCGTTGTTGTGAAACAAGCGGTTGTAATATTTCGGGCTTGTCTTCACCAGCGAGGGCATCTCGGCGCCGTTGACCAGGTAAATGTCGAGTAGGCCATCCCCGTCGTAGTCGAACAATGCAACCCCTGCGGGCATGGTTTCGGGCTGGTGTTTCTCCGGGGTGGGACAGTTCTCAACCACAAAATGCACGCCGGCTTTTTGAGCGATGTCTTCGAACCTGATGGCTGATGGAGGTGCAACAGCCGGGAAGATATCCTGGAGTTGCTTGCCCCGGCGCGGTCCCAACCAGGGAAACAGCATCTTCGGCGCCAGTAATCCGGCAGCGCGTAGAAAGGTTCGCCGCGAGCCGTCGATGTCCGAGCCCGGATCAACGGCCGGAGGCCACACGACACCCAGGGCGAAGATGATTCCAACAAGCACTAAAGAGCAAAGCAATAGAATCAACACCGCCAAACGCGTCCCTCTTTGTCTTTACTCTTTCATCATAAATCGAGGCCTTGAAGAGAAAAGTGCCACCGCCGCGATGTTGCGTGCGGCAATGGCACTCTAGAGTTTTTCAGATCTTAGACGCGAGCTACCACTGTGACGACGTGGTTGTTTTAGGTTCCCCGCGTCTTCCGCCGCGGCGATCCGCGGCGGAAGACCTTGGGGCACACCCAACCAAGTTTCGTGGAGCCGATTAGGCAACCACGAATCTCGGCGCTAATAGTACAACTTCAGACTCATCTGCAACACACGCGGGTTGTTCCA
>PLST01000237.1 GCA_003164255.1 Acidobacteriaceae bacterium
CGGGATTCACGATTCAGACCGAAGCGTGCCGCGAGTACATGAAGGGGAAGCTGAGCCCCGAAATCGACGTGCAGATGCTGGTGGCCCTGGATGAGCTGGAACGGATGCAGGGACAGAAGCTGGGCAAGGGCGAGAATCCTTTGCTGGTGTCAGTCCGCTCGGGCGCCAAGTTCTCAATGCCGGGCATGATGGACACGATTCTGAACCTGGGTTTGAACGACAAGGCTGTGGAAGCACTGGCCAAGCTCAGCAATAATCCTCGTTTTGCCTATGACTCCTACCGCCGCCTGATCCAGATGTTCGGCGACGTGGTGCTGGACGTGCCGAAGAAGAAGTTCGAGCACATTTTTGACGGCGTAAAGGCGAAGGCGAAGGTGAAGTTCGACTACGAGCTAACGCCGGAACAGCTGAAGACGATTATTGCCGAGTACAAGAAGTTGGTGAAGAAAGACACCGGCAAGGACTTCCCGCAGAATCCTCTGGACCAGCTGGTACAGGCGAGGGACGCCGTGTTCAGGAGTTGGCAGAACGAGCGCGCGAAGACCTATCGCCGCATCAACCGGATTGACGACTCGATCGGTACCGCGGTGAACGTGCAGGCGATGGTGTTCGGCAACCTGGGCGAGAACTCGGGAACGGGCGTGGGCTTTACGCGCAACCCGGCCACCGGCGAGCACGCGTTCTTCGGCGAGTACTTGATGAACGCGCAGGGCGAGGACGTTGTCTCGGGCGTGCGCACGCCGCTGTCGATCAGCGAGCTTGAGAAAGCGATGCCCAAGGTTTACGAGAATCTTCGCGACATTACGCGGAAGATGGAAAAGCATTATCGCGACATGCAGGATTTTGAGTTCACCATCCAGGATGGGAAGCTCTACATGTTGCAAACGCGCAACGGCAAGCGTACCGGCCTGGCGGCCGTGCGCATCGCCATCGACATGGTGCGCGAAGGCCTGATCACGCAGGAAGAAGCCATTCACCGCGTAGAACCGAACCAGTTGTACGACTTCCTGGTTCCGCGTCTAGTGGAGAAGGGCGAGAAGATTGAGGTACTCGCAACCGGATTGCCGGCATCGCCGGGCGCGGCTGTGGGCCAGATCGTTTTCACGGCAGAAGAAGCTGTGAAGCGTCATGCCGACGGCTCGTACAAGATCATCATCCTGGTTCGCGGCGAAACCACTCCGGAAGATATCGCCGGAATGGAAGTGGCGGCAGGCATCTTGACCTCACGCGGCGGCATGACCTCGCACGCTGCTGTGGTTACCCGCGGCATGGGCAAGTGCTGCGTGGCCGGCGCAGGCGACTGCACGGTGGACGAAGCCAAGAAGGAACTGCGCGTCAAGGGCCACGTGTACAAGCAGGGCGACTGGCTCTCGCTGGACGGCACCACCGGCCGCGTGATTGCAGGCAAGCTGAAGACGCTGGAAGCGCAGCCCGACGATGCGGATCTGGTGAAGTTCATGAGCTGGGTGGATCCGCTGCGCAAGCTGAAGATCCGCGCCAACGCCGACATCCCCCGCGATGCCAAGCAGGCGCGCATGTTCGGGGCTGAAGGCATCGGGCTTTGCCGCACCGAGCACATGTTCTTTGCAGAGGACCGCATCGAGCATATGCGCACCATGATTCTGGCCAAGGACGAGAAGACGCGCCGCACCGCGCTGAAGAAGCTGCTGCCAATGCAACGCGCCGACTTTGCCGGGTTGTTCAAGGCGATGGAAGCGCTGCCGGTGACTATCCGCCTGCTCGATCCGCCGCTGCACGAGTTCCTGCCGAAGCGTGAAGATCTGCTGGTTCAGATCGCGCGCCTGGAAGAGACCAAGCCGCGTTCGCCCAAGCTGAAGGAGCTGCGCACGCTGCTGGCTCGCGTGGAAGAACTCCATGAGCAGAACCCCATGCTCGGGTTGCGTGGGTGCCGTTTGGGCATCACGTTCCCCGAGATCACCGAGATGCAGGTGCGCGCGATCATTGAAGCTGCGGTTGCAGCCAAGGTGAAGGGCGGCGATCCGCATGTCGAAATCATGATTCCGCTGATCGGCTCCATCGAGGAGATGCGGAACCAGTCAGCCATCGTACGCCGCGTAGCCGCTGAAGTCTTCGCAGAAAAGAAGGCCAAGGTCGACTACATGGTGGGCACCATGATCGAATTGCCGCGTGCAGCCCTTACGGCTGATCAGATCGCGGAAGAAGCTGAGTTCTTCAGCTTCGGCACGAACGATCTGACGCAGACCACGTATGGCATCTCGCGCGACGACATCAACAACTTCCTGCCGGCTTACATGCGGCTCGGCATCTTCAAGCAGGATCCCTTTGCCACCCTTGACCAGGCGGGCGTGGGACAACTGGTGAAGATGGCCACGGTGAAGGGACGCAACACGCGCGCCAACCTCAAGTTGGGCATCTGCGGCGAGCATGGCGGCGATCCTGAATCAGTGAAGTTCTGCCACAAGATCGGGCTGAACTACGTTTCATGCTCGCCTTTCCGTCTGTTGACGGCGCGGCTGGCAGCGGCGCAGGCATCGCTCGAAGAGACGGGCACGGAGTTCCACGGCAGCAAGTAAGCTCCGCGCAAGGCGAAAAACTTGAGGGCGTCCGCTTCGGCGGGCGCCCTTTTTGCGTGCCGCAGGAACTTTTTCTTTTGACCTTCANNCCGCTTTTTCCGCATTGTCGCGGAAGCTCCCCTACAGCCCCTTCAACCCCAAGACAGGAGACGCCCGAATGCTGATCCGTCTGGCATACGATATTCAATTCGACATCCCCGCCCCGGTGGCCATGGTTGCGCTGCTCAACGTCCATCCTTCGCGCGCTAACGACTTGCTCGAGCCGGATGAACTCCACGCGGAGCCGAATATCCCCGTGACCAGCTACATTGACAGCTTCGGCAACCGCTGCGCCCGTTTCGTGGCCCCCGCGGGACAACTGCGCCTGAGCGGTTCCACGCTGATTCGCGACTCCGGCTTTCCGGATACTCTCAATATCACTGCCCGCCAGACTGACGTCGGCGACCTGCCGAATGAGGTGCTGAGCTATCTGCTCAACAGCCGCTATTGCGAAGTCGATCGCTTCTCAAACATCGCCTATGAACTTTTTGGAAACGCGGCTCCCGGCTGGAGCAAGGTGCAGGCAATCTGCAACTGGGTGCACAGTCACGTGGCCTTCAATTACCAGCACGCCCGGCCCACCAAGACCGCGCTCGATGTGTACACGGAGCGCGTGGGCGTGTGCCGCGACTATCAGCATCTGGCAATCACGTTTTGCCGCGCCCTCAACATCCCGGCACGCTACGCCACCGGCTATATGGGCGACATCGGCGTACCCGTGGTGCTGCCAATGGACTTCAGCGCCTGGTTTGAGGTGTGGCTCGACGGCCAGTGGTGGACATTCGACGCCCGCAACAACATGCCACGCATTGGCCGCGTTCTGATGGCGACCGGGCGCGACGCTTCCGATGTAGCGATGACGACGGCGTTTGGCAGGGCCGACCTGCGGTCCTTCATTGTGGTCTCAGAAGAAGAGAATTCCTATACTTCCGGCCTGGCGGCACTCTAGAATCTGCTTCCGTTCACCTTACTTTGAGCCAGTTCCAGGCGTACCGTAGTAGCCTTCGCGCGTGGCTACCGTCAGGTCGTCCTTTTTGGCTTTGAGGACGATCTTGTGGAAGTCGCCTTCGGTGTCGACCTGGTCAGGGGTGTATGAGAGCAGGTACTGGCCGCGCAACTCGTCGGCAATCTGGTTGTAGATGTCTTCGAGGGCATCTTTCTTCTTGGCCTCAAAGAAGTGGCCGCCGGTGCGAGTGGCAATCTGCTCCATGATCTTCTTGCCGTCGACGCCCGTGGCCGTTCTCGGTTGGCCGCCGCCCCGGCCGCCACCCGGATAACCGCCGCCGCCTCCTGGGTAGCCACCACCGCCGCCGGGCCATCCGCCGCCCATGCCGCCACGTCGGCCACCGCTGCCGGGAAAGCCGTTACTCGAATCGCGCTGTTCTTCACCTTTGAAGTAGATGGTATAGATGGAAACGTTGGCGCGGTCGGCGGCATCGATTGCGTCGTTGAGGGTCTCCTTGCTGCCGCGATCGCCGCCGTCAGAGAAGACAACCAGTGCC
The DNA here is from genome assembly GCA_003164255.1 of Acidobacteriaceae bacterium. GTDB lineage: Bacteria > Acidobacteriota > Terriglobia > Terriglobales > Acidobacteriaceae > Telmatobacter. The sequence continues at coordinate 4,097 of PLST01000237.1, forward strand.
TTGCGGCCATCCTTGGGCTTCATGAGGTCGTCGGACGCGAGGTAGATGGCGTCGTACAGTTGCGTGCCACCGCCGCGGCTGCCCCGCTGACGCTCGCGATCGTCGCCGCTGGTTTCAGGCCCTTGCGTGTCGTTGTGCTCGTGGGAAGTGGGACCCATCCCGTCGAGTTCGTGGTGCAGTTTGTCGCGGGAGTTGGTGAAGTCCTCAAGCAGTTCCACTTCCTGGTCAAAGTGAATGAGAAAAGCCTGGTCTGCCTGCTTGGCGCTCTTGGGGTCGGCGGGCAGCATAAGGTCAACAAACTTGCCGCCGGCCTTGCGCTCGTTTTCCATGGCCGAGGAGACGCTGCGGCTGGTATCGACGAGAAGGCCAACGCGGAACGGCAGGTTGCTTTCGCGGGTGAAGCTCTTGATGACCTGGGGACGGCTGTCCTCAGTGAGCGTAAAGTCCGCCGCCGAGAGGTTGGTGACCATGTCGCCTTTTTTGTCGCGGACGGTGACGGGCAGCAGTACCTCGCGCGCCTGGACTTTGAGGGTGGTGACGGGCTTGTCGTCGGCCTGCGCGATGACTACAGGAGGCAGGGCGGCGAGTGCGAGCGCAAAAGGAAGAACAATTCGATTCGTCATGGCTTTCCGGGGAGACACCTTCGTCCCTTTAGACGCAACTAAGTCAGGATAGTTGACCGCGAAGGGGAAGTCGATTCCAGGCCCCGCTCGCCGCCCGCTCCACCTACTCATGTTCTCACTGGGCCCTGCCCCCGAATCCAGATCGCATTCACGCACCCTGGTCTGCTCTCTCAGACCGCGGAAAGAGCACGCCATTTGAGGCCGGATTTCGAAGGGACAACTCGTGGTTGGTTTCGCTTTACATGATTTCGTGAGGGATTTAGACTTCGGAGTGCAAGTAAACGCTTTCCCCGCCTGGATTGAACGGCGCTGGAGCACATGTTGGAGAGAGGTTCACTACGATGAACAGGAAGAAGAGATCGAAGATTTCGGCAAGCCAGGCAATCAACTCAACAAGGCTTGAGCCGAGCCGCCGAGAATTCCTGGTGGGCGTGGGAGGCACGGCGGTACTGGGCGTCCTTTCTGGCTCGAACGCGTTTTCGCAGGCACCTGAAAATGCAGTGAACCTCGCCCGGGTTGCTGTGCCGACGAGCCAGGTNNACAAGCTGGGTGCAGTACGAGTGGAGCGAGCCAGTCAACGTAAACAAAGTCGAGGTCTATTGGGCTGTCGATCGCCCGCGTGCCGGTGAATTGCCGGGCAGCTTTGGGCGCAGGATTGCCACGCCTGAGAGCTACAACATCCTGTTTTGGAATGGAAGCGACTTCGCGCCGGTATCTCAGCCGCAGGGTCTTGGCAAAGCACTGGACACGTTTAACGCGACAACCTTTGAACCGGTGAAAACGAGCAAGCTGCGGATTGAAGTGGCCACCCAGCAGGGCCGGCCGGCGGGAATCCTCGAATGGAAGGTCCTTAACTACGGGCCGATTCCAATGATTCAGCCGGTGGTTGATGCCGGCGTTGACCGCTCCGTTGTGAGCGACGGCAAGACCTATTTATCAGGCAAGGTGACCTGGCT
>PLST01000603.1 GCA_003164255.1 Acidobacteriaceae bacterium
TCCTGGATCTTGGGCATGCGCGTCTGGCCGCCCACCAGGACCACTTCGTCGATCTTGTCCACGCCGATGCCGGCATCCGCGAGAGCCTTCTTGCAGGGCTCGAGCGAGCGATCCAGCAGGTCTTCCACAAGCTGTTCGAGCTTGGCGCGCGTCAGCTTCCGCACCAGGTGCTTGGGCCCGGTTGCGTCCGCGGTCACGAACGGAAGATTGATCTCGGTCTCGATGGTTGTCGAGAGCTCGATCTTGGCCTTTTCCGCGGCGTCCTTCAAACGCTGCAGCGCCATCTCGTTACCCTTCGAGGCCAAATCGAGTCCGGTCTCCTGCTTGAACTCGCTGATCAACCAGTCCACAATGCGCTGGTCCAGATTGTCGCCGCNNGTGCGTATCGCCATTGGTCGACTTCACCTCAATCACGCCTTCGCCCACTTCGAGGATCGAAATGTCAAACGTGCCGCCGCCGAAGTCGTACACGGCGATCGTCTCGTCCTTTTTCTTGTCGAGCCCATAGGCCAGGGCCGCCGCCGTCGGCTCATTCACAATCCTCTTCACATCGAGTCCGGCAATCTTGCCGGCGTCCTTCGTCGCCTGCCGCTGCGCATCGTTAAAATACGCAGGAACTGTGATCACGGCCTCGGTTACCGTCTCGCCCAGATAGGCTTCGGCAGAAGACTTCAACTTCTGCAGAATCATCGCCGAAATCTCTGGCGGCGTGTACTCTTTGCCCTGCGCGAGGATCCCTACGTGGTCGCCCTGCTGGACCACCTTGAAGGGAACCATCTTCATTTCGTCGTTCACTTCGTTGTAGCGACGGCCCATGAACCGCTTGATGGAGAAAATCGTGTTCTCCGGGTTCGTAATCGCCTGCCGCTTGGCCACCTGACCCACCAGCCGCTCGCCGCTCTTTGAAAACGCCACAATCGAGGGCGTGGTGCGCGCACCCTCCTCATTTGGAATCACTTTGGGCTCTCCGCCCTCCAAAACCGCTACGCACGAGTTCGTCGTGCCAAGGTCAATACCGATGATCTTTGCCATTGTTTGCTCTCCGCCTGTTCCGTTAAAGTTCTGACTCTTATAAGATGCATGATTGAGTGACTTAGTGTCAACTTTATTTGATGGAAGCTAAGTAAAGCATCCCTGCCTGTCCCAACCAGGCTCTCCAGGAATCCTTGCTTCCCAATCTAGGCCCAGTTCCTCTACCGGAATCAGACGCCTCACACTCGGCGCGCCTCCGTCCTTTGCGGCCGCAGTGGCATTTATCTCCATATCTATAGCTTTTTAAATCCTTTCCATGCAACCAACCACTAGATCGGCTCCGTCTCCGAATGCGGCACAGCCTACTTGCCATCAATATACGACTGATTTAGTCTTATTTTATATGCGACTAAATCAGTCGTAATTTTAGGAGGTCTCACCTTGCCACACAATCCCCTCAAAAGAGCCCTTCCCGCCGCCGTCTGGCTCACTCTTGTCCTGGCCACCCTGACCCTTTGTTTCACCCCAGCCGCCGGCGCCCAGGAAAAGCCCTACTTCGTCACCTACTCCCACGACCTCGAAGAGCCCGGCAACCTCGACGTCGAAACCAAAACCGCCCTTGCTCAACCGGGCGGCAGCACCCGGTACGGCGCCACCGCCCTCGAGTTCGAATACGGCGTCCGCGCCTGGTGGACCTCCGAACTCTATCTCGACGGCCAGGCCACCGCCCAGGATTCCACCATCTTCACCGGCTTCCGCATCGAAAATCGCGTCCGTCCCCTCATGCGCGACCACATCGTCAATCCCGTACTCTATGTCGAATACGAGAACACCTCCGGCGCTGACAAAACCATCCTCGAAGTCGTCGGCCACGATAGCCAATCCGACCTCGCCGAACCCAACGGAGAATCCCGCCGCGAGCATCAGCACGAAGCCGAACTCAAACTCATCCTCTCCTCGAACGTCCGCGACTGGAACATCTCCGAAAACTTCATTTCCGAAAAGAATCTTGGCCACGACCCCTGGGAGTTCGGCTACGCCATCGGCGCTGCACGTCCCCTGCGCGGCGCAGCCGCCAGCCGCTCCTGCACCTTCTGCGCGGATAAATTCATCGCCGGAGCTGAAGCTTATGGTGGCCTCGGCAACACTGCCGCCCTAACTCTCCGCGATACCTCGCACTACATTGCGCCGCTCATCGGCTGGCAACTCCCCAAGGGCCTCCGCGTCAGCTTCTCTCCCGGCTTCGGTCTCACGTCGACAAGCCTCGCTCGCGTCTACCGCGTCGGAGTCGCCTACGAGTTCAATCAAATCGGCAACTGGTTCCACCCCGCCAATGGAGGCGCGCAATGATTCGTTCCCATCGCAAGATTCTTTCGCTCTCATCCATCGCCCTCTTCGCCACACTGGCCTTCGCCGCCACTGTCCACTCCCACTGGGATCACGTCCCAGCCAAAGATCGCGCTCGCTCCAATCCCCTCACTGGCCAGCCGCAGGCTGTCGCCGCCGGCGCCCTCGTCTACTCTGACCACTGCGCCGAGTGCCACAAAGCCGACGCGCGCGGCGACGGCCACAAGCGTCCATCCCTCCGCAGCGACCACGTCCGCTCCGCAACCGACGGCGACCTCGAGTGGTTCCTCCGTCAGGGCGACCTCGCCCACGGCATGCCCTCCTGGTCCAGCCTCCCCATCGAGCAGCGCTGGCAACTTGTCGCCTACCTGAAATCCATCCAGTAAGAACGCAACCGAATTCTTGCCCGGTGCCCCATCGGGGTACCGGGGAGCCGGGGAGCCCTCTGGGCCGGGGCTGGCGCTGCCGGGGGCCCCGCGGACAGGTATTCGTCCGTGCTGTGGTTGGGCAATGGGTTGGACTGCAATTCACTCAACCCGGAGGTTCTTTCTGATCACTGACCCCTGATCCCTGCCCCCTGTTCCACCATCACTGGCAGCCCGCGCCCTAATCGTTTACCCTCAGATGTTCACCACCAAATGCCGACCGCAGCCGCCCAAGCCCGCTACCCGCTCACCCAGGGCGTCAACCCGTGGCTGGTCACCGTCTCCGTCATGCTCCCCACCTTTATGGAGGTGCTTGACACCGCCATTGCCTCGGTAGCCCTGCCCTACATCGCCGGTTCGCTCTCGGCTTCGAACTCTGAGGCCACCTGGGTCCTTACCAGCTACCTGGTCGCCAACGCCGTCATTCTCCCCGCTTCCAACTGGTTTGCCCGCCGCTTTGGCCGCAAGCGCTTCCTGCTCATCTGCGTCACCATCTTCACTGTCGCCTCCTTCTTTTGCGGAGCGGCCCCGTCGCTCGGAATCATTCTGCTGGCCCGCGTCATGCAGGGCGCAGGCGGCGGCGCATTGCAACCTCTGTCGCAATCCATCCTGCTTGAAAGCTTTCCGGTGGCCAAGCGATCCATGGCTATGGCGGCTTATGGCCTCGGCATCGTCGTCGCCCCGGTGCTCGGACCCACTCTCGGCGGCTGGCTGACTGACACCTTTAGTTGGCGCTACGCCTTTTACATCAATATTCCCGTCGGCATCCTCGCCGTCTTCATGATCAGCCGCTTCGTCCACGACCCGCCCTACATCAAAAACGCCAAGGTCGGACCCTTTGACAATCTCGGCTTCGGCCTCCTCATCGTCTGGACCGGAGCCCTGCAGATCGTCCTTGACAAGGGCCAGGAAGACGACTGGTTCGGCGCCATCTGGGTCCGCTGGGCCGTCGCCGCCCTCATCCTCGCCTTCATCGGGTGGATCTGGCGCTCCTGGACCAATCCAAAAGGCCTCGTCGATCTCCACATCCTCAAAGACCGCAACTTCCGCACCGGCTGCTTCATGATCGCCATGCTCGGCATGTGCATCTACATCACCATCGCCATCCTCCCGCTCTACTATCAGGAGGTCCTCGGCTATACCGCCTTCACCGCCGGCCTCGTCGTCGGCCCGCGCGGCATCGGCTCCTTTGTCGGTTCACCCCTCATCGGCTTTCTCGGCTCCCGCATTGACCCCCGCAAGCTGCTCTGCGCCGGCTTCCTCGGCTTTGCCGTCTGCTCGTTCATCTTCGGCACAGTCAATCTCGGCATCGGACCCTACACGCTGCTCATTCCCATCCTGCTCACCGGCTTCGCGCTCAGCTTTGTCTTTGTCCCGCTGGCCACCATGAGCACCTCCACCATCTCCCGCGACGCCATGGGCAACGCCACCGGCCTCTTCAACATGCTCCGCAACATCGGCGGCTCCATCGGCATCGCCATGGCCACCACCGCGCTCATCCGCCGCGCCGCTCTCCACCAGACTGAAATCGGCGCAAACCTCACCCCGTCCACCATGGCGCTGCAGCAAAAATCCGCCGCCATCGCTATGTATTTAGGCCACAGGATTGGCCCAGCCCAGGCGCGCCCAGGCGCCTTCGGCCTCATGTACGGCCTCCTGCAGCAACAGTCCGCCCTCATGGCCTACGTTGACGTCTTCCGCTGGACCGCCGTCCTCGCCCTCATCTGCGCAGCCGCCACCTGGCTCTTCAAGAAACCCGCAAAGCACGCCGCCCCGCCCCCCGGCGCACACTGAGATTTGCAAATTCGCGCGGATTCCCCTCAAGCAACCCCGCGTCCTCTTTCCGCCTCTATCGAGAGGAACAGGTTGGCGTGCACCAGCGGCACAACCTTTCAAGAAGGGCAGGGGCGTCGGGTTTTCGCGATTTCCCCGGCTTGCCAATGACGAAGGAGAATCGCAAACCCAGTCATAGGACCCTGCCCCGCAGAAATTCCTCGCTAGGGTATGAGCACGTTGAAACGAACGTCTCACCGTCTTGTTAATTGAGGTATCCCATGGCCCATGAATTAGCCGAATTGAAAGAAGTCGAAGACAGCCTGCAATCCGTCGTCAACTCCCTGTTCGACAGTCAGGTGAGCTTTCGAAAGCTTGGCGAGGAGATGAATGACCCCCTTCTCAAAGAGATCTTCCTTGCCGAGTCCATGCAGCGAGCCCGCTTCCGCGGCGATATTGAATCCGTTCTCCACGAGGAAGGGGTGCACGACATCACGGAAACCGGCACCGTTGCAGGCACCCTGCGCCGCGCCTGGGGCGAAGTCAAATCCCACATCGCCCGCAGCGACGTCACTCTTGTTGAAAGAGCGGAGAGCTCTGAAGACGCCATCATCAAGGTTTACGCCGAGGCGTTGGAGACGGCATCTCCCTTCCCTGTGCGCCAGATGATCGTCAGTCAATACGCATCCATCAACAGCACACACGATTTTGTAAAGTCAGTGCGCGACCTCGCTCGCAAAGCGGCCTGAAGATCCTCCTCCGCCACAACGCGGGCGAGCGCTCCTTCGAGAGCGCCCGCGCCATTCCGCTCAAACGGGATCGCACCTCACCGCCAATCTCTCCGACCTCACTCCCCCCAGGGCACAAACCGCCCCAACCCCTCGTCGTACTCCTCAATCCGCCCCGTCAATATGTCGTAGTACCACCCATGCACCCTGAGTCGCCCTTCCTCCATCGCCTTCCTCACCGCCGGCTGCGCCTTCAGATTCAAATACTGCGCCACCACGTTCCCTCGAATCAGCGAAGCCAGTTCGGCGCTCTCCCCGTCCGCCGGGTTCAGCGGCTGCCGGTGCACGAAAGCCTCCTCCACGTGGTGCAGCCAGCGTTCGGCTTTGGGCAACCCCACCAGCGCCTTCTTGTCCAGCGCCGCCTTCATTGCCCCGCAGTCCGAGTGCCCGCACAAGATCGCATCCCGAACCTTCAGCACGTTCACCGCGTACTCAATCGTGGCCGTGCATCCATCCACGTCCTGGCTCGTTACCGGAATCACGTTCCCCGCATTCCTTGTTATGAAAAGGTCGCCCGGCTCCGTGCCCAGAATCATGTCCGGCACCACGCGCGAGTCAGAACAGGTGATAAACAGCCACTCCGGCCACTGCCCCTCCGACAGCAGATGAAAATGGCTCCGCCGCTGCGGAAAAACCTCCGCCAGAAATCGCCTGTGCCCCTTGATCAACCGATCCATTCACGCCTCCAGCCGGCTCACGGCGCACGCTCGCCCAAACCTGCCCCCAAAACCTGTCTATGCCAGCCTACCGCACTGCCATGCCCGTCCCTACCATTCTCTGAACCCCCGATCCTGTACCATTTCACCGTATCCGGTCGGCGCCCAACACGCGCCCGAGAGACTTAACGCGGGTGCCCCCGGTCTCGCATTTAAGACCGGGGAGATTAGAGATTGAGGAGACTCGTCCAGCCCATGTCTAGAATCACATTCCACCTCGCCGTTTCCGCCCTTATCCTCATCGTGCCTTCCGCCACCGCCCAGTCCATCAACACCATTGACCCCGCCCTCCGCGAGCGCATCGACCGCATCGCAAGCCAGGTCCTCGAGCAGACCGGCGTTCCCTCCGCCTCCGTCGCCCTTGTCCAGCACGGCAAGATCGCATACACCCACGCCTACGGCAGCGCCCGCCTCGCCACCGACCACGCGCCGGCCCTTCCCGCCACGCCGGAGATGCGTTACTCCATCGGCTCCATCTCCAAGCAATTCACGGCCACCGCGCTTCTGCTGCTCCAGGACCAGAAAAAAATCTCCATCGATGACCCGGTCGGCAAGTACATCCCCGGCCTCACCCGCGGCGACGAGGTCACCATCCGCCAAATCCTCTCCCATACCTCCGGCTACCAGGACTACTGGCCCAAGGACTACGTGATGACCTCCATGCTTCATCCGGAGACCGCGCAGCAGATCATCGA
>PLST01000103.1 GCA_003164255.1 Acidobacteriaceae bacterium
GGCGACCTTCCGTTATCGCATCGTGTTCTACACGCATGCCTCCACGCCAGGAGAGTTAAACGCCGAGGCCGATGCTTTTGCGCGCACATTGCGCTAGCGCTCAACCTTTGGCTTGCAATTCGTGGCTCGTAGTTCGTGCTGCGTGACGCGCAGCATTGCCACTGATCGTGGAGGGTTGAGAGCGGGAAGCGATGTTTGTAGCGTCCCACCCTTTCAGCGATGAAGCTGCCGAAAGGATGGGACGTTGGCGTTCTAGAAGTTGAGGTGGCCGCCGAACTGCCAATCGCGTGGGCCCGGTGAGCTGCTCACGCCGGTGATTGTGCCAAAGGTGGCCGACCCGGAGGACCATGCGGCGGTTGGGTTGCTAAAGGTGACGTGGTTCCAGACGTTGATGCAGTCGGCCTCGAAGACGAAGCTCCAGCCTTCCTTGACCAAGGGGAAGCTGCGGCTGAGGCGAGCATCCACATCCCAGGTGTAGGGGTTGCGCACTTGATAGGGAAGCGTACGAGGCGCGTTGCCGATCAAGTACTGAGGTTGACCGCTGACCGTGGAGATGTTCTGCGGGGTGGAGAAGCCATTTGGAGTGAGGTATTGGATCTTATTACAGCCCGACTGCCCGAGTGCGTTAATGCCCAGGTTGCAGGTGTTGTAGCCATTGGGTCCGCTGCCCCACTTTCCGTTCTGACGGATGCTCGGAGCCAGGAACGCCGGGTTCATGTCGGGCATGGCTTGGCCCTGGCCGGGCAAAGTGGTCCCCGTGGAACCGGACCAGGTGACGGCGAGCGGAACGCCTGAGGCGAAGGAGTAGATGCCCGAGAACTGCCAACCGCCGGCGAGCCAGCGCACGGCCATGTTGTCGCCGCCGAGGTGACCCTTGCCGAAAGGCAGCTGATAAACGCCGTAAGCGTGGACGATGTGAGGGACGGAGACGGCGGTCCATGAGCGATCGATTCTGTCGGCCTTATAGGCCTTTGTGCCGTTGGAGATGGCATTGGCAGGAAGGTCGAAGCCGCTGCGGTAGGTGCCGTCGTCGCCCAGGTTCTTGGAGTAGGTGTAGTTAACGTTGAAGGTGAGGCCGTTGTGCATGCGCTGATTGAGGACGATCTCCAGGGCGTGATAGGTGAAGTTGCCCACGTTTCCATAGGTGTCATTGACCCCGGAGTACTGTGGGAAAGCGGTGAGCATCTGGGAAACGGTAGCCGCAGAGTTGATGCTGCCGGCGGCAGTAAAGAAGGCCGGTGTAGGCGCGTTCGGGAAGTAGGATGCGACGATGGCCGCATTGGCCGGGGTAGCCGCGTCATTCAAGATGGGCTTGGTTCCGGCTGAATTCTTTACACTTCCGAGCACGGCCAGGTAGGTGGGATTGAGCTGATTGGTCCATTTGCCACGCGCATTGGCGCCCGTGGTTCCGGAGTTGACGATGAAGTGGCTCTCGTTGCCGGCATAGTTAATGCCAAGAGTGAGGTCGGGGGTAATGCTGCGCTCGAGGCCAAAGTTCCAGAGGATGATCTGCGGAGCGCGGCCTGAGTAGTAAGGATCGGCATAGGAGACGCTACTGGCGCTGACCATCTTGCCTGTGCTCGAGTTCACGTAAAATCCGGTGTTGAGTTCCTGCGCCGCGACGTTGGGAGTGGGTGCAGAAGGGTAGGTGTAGCCAACGCCACCACTGCCGAAGATGCCTGTGTTCTGCAGACCGGCTGGAAAACTGGCAGAGTTATTGAGCCAGTAAGAGGGACCGGCCGTGACGCCGCTGCCCTGTTCGGTGGGTCCGGTGGCGTTCATATTGAAGCCGGTTTGTCCGGTGCCCGTGGCATTGCCGCCGCGTCCGCCGACGCCGCCCGCCTGCGAGAAAACGATCGCAAAGCCGGAGCGGATGACGGTCTTTGGCATCACCTCATAGGCGAAGCCGACACGCGGGCCGTAGTTCTTCCAATAAGTCGCAACTGGCGTTCTGCATCCGCAACTCACACCCGTTCCGCCGTAGTTGCCGGCGAATTGGAGCATGCCGGAGGTGCCGGTGAGGGGGTTGGTGAGATTGGGATTGAGGAATGTCCACCGGTCCTTGACCTCGTGGAAGGGAGGCAGATAGTCCCAGCGTAGGCCCAACTCCAGGGTCAGCTTCGGCGTGAGTTTGTAGCTATCGCTGAAGTAGGGAGCGATGGGGTGATAGCGTCCGCCGGTTTCGCTCAGCGGATAGAGTCCGAAGGAAGGCGCGGTGTTCTCGGCCGACGCCGATCCGCCGACTGCGCCCAGCATGTAGCTGGCAAACGAAAACCCTGAGGGCGTCGAAGCAGTGCCTGTGCTGAGAGCGTTTGAGGCGGCCGCGAAGTTGGCTGTTGAGTAGGCGTTGTAGTTCAGATACAGCTCTGTGGAGAAGCCGATGGGGGCAGCGCTGTTGATCTCCTCAAAGAGGTAGGAGATGCCAAAGGTCATCGAGTGCTTGCCCTTGACCCACTCCACGTTATCGAGGATCGCGTAGGTATTGGGGTTGACCTGCTGCGTGGAGGTGGCGGAGCCATTGGAGGTCCAGCCGGTGTATTGCGTGCCATAGGCGGCGGTGGTCCCGAAGGTAGCACCTGGGAACTCCGTGCTGCCCTGTCCCGCAGGCGTGTTGGTGATGTTGAAAGCCGAGGGCTTGTAGGCCGCCACACCGTCAGTGGCGTTGATCTGCGGTTGGATGAAGCGAGTGAAGCTGTACTTGAGCTGGTTCACGAGGTTGGGGGTGATGGTGAAGACGTGCTCCACGATGTAGCTCTGGGGATAGATTTTGGCGTATGTGCCCGAGACATAAGGGAGCGGCAGATTGTTGCTGAAGTTTTGCAGATAGATGCGCGCGCCGTTGACACCGACCATGGAAATGCGCTGCTTGGAATTCAGATCGTAATCCGCACGCCAGTCGTACAGCCTGTCGTCATAGCCGGAAGGCTGCGAGCCCAGATAGTTGTTGTAGAGCGACGTGGTATTGCTCGGTTTAGGAACAAAGGCCGCCATGGCTTTGGCTTGGGGCGAGAGCATGCCCGGAGGGATGACGTTGTTGGTGGCCACGCCGCCCTTGGTGCCCTGGAACGGCTGACGGGTGCAGACGGTTCCGGCTCCGTTGCAACTGTTTGAGGTGGGATCGTAAAGGATCGCGGGGTTGGTGGAACCGGTGCCCGTCTGGCCGCCCGTACCCACATTCCCGTTCAACTCGGTAAAGTCGCCGGTAAGCATAGCCGGGGTGGGGACGTTATAGAGGGCCGGCGTCGCCTGGCTGCGATAGTGATATTTATCGTAGGCGACAAAGAAGAAGAGCTTCTTGCGGGTAAACGGCATGGTGCCGCCGAAGCTGGCGGACAGCTCATTCTGGTGCTCGATGGGCTTGGGAGCCTGCGCAAGTGCGCCGGTCGCGGTGACGACGGTGGCTGCCTTGGATGTAAAAGACCAATTGTCAAAGACGGTGTTGCGGACGAAATCGGAGATCTGACCGTGATACTTTAAGCCGCCCGACTTCATGGTGAAGTTCTCAGCGCCGGCGCCCATATACTCTGCGGGCGGCGTGCTGGTGAGGACCTGGAACTGATCGACTGCCTCAATGCTCATGGAGAGGGAGACGACGCGATTGTCGCCCTGCTGATTGACGGTGGTGGCGGGCATGCCGTCGAGGTAGAGCTGACCGAGGTAGTTGCCAGTGCCACCGATGATCGGGATGCGGACCGAGGCTGCGACCTGCGAGCCGGGAGTGAGGGTAGCGAAGGCGGTGGGATCGCGCTGCGCGCCGCCGCTCATCTGGATGGGAAGATTGCTATAAGTATCGTTTTCGACAGTGAGACCGAGCGCGGCATCGGCCGTATCAAGGACCGGCGGCGCCGCGGTGACGGTGACGGTCTGGGTCTCAGCGCCAATTTCGAGCCTGGGGCTGATGGCTCTGACCTGTAGTGCGTCGACGACCACGTTGTCCTGGATGAGGTTCTTGAAGCCCTTGGCCGTGACTTCGACGGTGTAGGTGCCGGGCTGAACCGGGGCGATGTCGAAGTAGCCAGCCGATGAGGCTTCGCTGACGGTCTTGATTCCGGTCGCGTTATTGGTGATGGTGATGCTGGCATGGGGAACGACGGCGCCGGTGGAGTCCGTGACCGTGCCTTCAAGAGATCCCTCGCCGGCGGTCTGCGCCGCGGCGGGCATCGTTGTGCATACAAAGCAAAGCGCCAGGGCAAGCATCGTCAAAGCGACACAGGCCCATGCACCTTTACGATTTTCAAGCGTCGTATTTGATTTCAGAAGCGTTTTCATAAGAATACCCACAAAGCCTCCTTTTCGTGAAAGTGTTTGCTATTCGAAACGGCGAGAGCAAGCTTATGGTCAAACTCCTCAAACCCGTTTGCTGGATGGACACACACGTTTCGGTAGCCGGACTAGTGGCGGTCCGACCTCAGCCAAGCATTAAATGCATTCTGAGGGTCGATTGTCAATAGAAAAATTATTTTCTCTGTTGATATGGGGCGACGTGCTGCGAACCCCCGGAGCTGCAAATGAAAATTGATGGGCCGGAGATGGCTTGCAGCGTCAGGATTTCCACTCTAAGCGGTGCTACTTGTCGCTGGCAGGGACGGCCTGGAGGTCACCGGCCCTTGCCTTCAACCGG
>PLST01000500.1:0-3309 GCA_003164255.1 Acidobacteriaceae bacterium
GGCACGGGCCTCGAGTACTACCGCAACGTCCAGCTCTCACCGGAGCTCGAAGAAGCGGCGGCCAAGGTGCAGCAGGAAGTGACGGCCGAAATCGAAGCCGCCGAACGCGAGCTCGAGCTGATGCGTCAGGAAGGCGAAGCCGAAGAGATGGCTGCCGAATAGAAGCAGTTGTCAGTGATCAGACGAGGCCCGGCCCATAGCCGGGCCTCAACTTTTTTACGGGATTCCACAAATCTCCCGTGCCCCATCCTTTCGCGGCTTTTTGCGAAAGGGTGGGAAAGCACAAAACTCCACTCCCCACAACTTGCGGGTGCCCCACCTTCGCCGATTCGCGTTTTTTGCGAATCGGTTAAGGTGGGATAGCACGAACCCCAACCAACCACATTCACTCCGCCGCACCTCTAAGCGGCAGCGCGTTTTCGCGCCTGCTTGGCCACNNCGAAGCAATGCTCCAGCCGCGCCGCGATCTCTTCCACCTCTGTACGGTTGTGCACCGGCTGCACGATCACGGCGAATTCATCGCCGCCCAGGCGCGCGAGCATGTCACCGGGGCGCAGCTGTCGTTTCATGCGCTGCGCTACCTCTTGCAGGTACACATCTCCGGCCTGGTGGCCGTACTGATCGTTGATCTCCTTGAAGCGGTCCAGATCGATGAAGACAAAGCCAAAAACCCGGCCGCTGGTGCGGGCTTCGTGGATAAGCGTTTCCATTTGTTTTTCGAGTGAAAACCGGTTGGGGATGTCCGTAAGCAGGTCGAACTCCGAGCGGTAAACCATCGCTTGGTAAAGGTTCGATGTTTCGATGGCGATTTTGGCCAGTCCGGTTCCCAGGGCGAGAGCCGCAGACTCGTCCGGGCTGGGCTTCACGAAGCTCGGAAGAGCGGCGAAGAGCGTGCCCAGGAAAACCCCCGACCGGCCGTGGATCTCCCGCGCGACAACGCGCTGCGANNGCAGCGCCACGCAGCTTGAAAGAGACCAGGTCTGTAATTTGTTCAATCACCTCTTTCAGCGGGCGAGAACCATTCAGGTCTTCGAGCACCAGGCTGCGCCGCCGCTCCAGATAAGCTAGAGCCGTGGTCTCGTGGCGTCGTTTCCGTTCCAGGTACCAGTTCCAGGCGCCCACCGCGAACACGGCGACCAGCAGAATTGTCACAAGGATGATGAGATTGCGCACGTTGAGTGGCGTAGGTTTCGCGATTACCTGGATGTCGGAGAACGAGCGAAGCAGGATGTTGAAAGGCGCCTCCTCGTTTAAGGGGTCGACATCGAGCGGCACGCAGATGCCGGTCACCTTGATTCTGGATCCCAAAGGGACCTCGAGCATGGGCGGCGGCGGAACGGGCGGCGGAGGATGGTCGTAGACAGCTGTAAAGTGACGTCCATCGGCGACCAGCACGTATTCGTCCTGCGAAGCTTCTCTCACCTCAGCCACGACATAGCCTTCGATCGATTCCAGATCGAATTGGCGCCCGCCGAGCTTGCTCCTGCCCCAGAAGGCCAGTTGGTGCCAGGTGGCCGGTTGCGGCAGAATTGGTGCCTGCACGTGACTATCCTGAATCTCGGCGTGATTCAGGACCAGGTGGCCGTCATGGGTTTCAGGGAATCCGGTTGCGTCGGCAATGTCCCCCGCTTGCAACGGTTCGCTGGACCGGGTGGATACCCAGAGACTTTTGTCACCGCTCTGGAGGACGACGGCTTCGCCGGGCCTGTACCAGGTGATGGTGCCATGAACCCGCAGCCTGGTGGAGAGATCTTGGACATCGTAGCCAGCGATGATGCCGTCGAGAGGCGTCAGCGGAAGGGACCACGGGCTTTCGCCGGCGCGGTGGAGAACCTTGATATCGGCGAGGCTGGAGACCTTGATCTTGGCTCCGATCTGCTGCATTTTGCCGTCGAAGATTCTTCCCGCGGCGCCCAGGACCTCGACCTCCGCGTCGAGCAGGCTTCTGAGCGCGTTCGTGTCGCTGCTTTCAACCTCCAGATCGATATAGCCGCCCTCGATAAGCAACTGCAGGCGGCCTTTCGGCGCGGTCGGGCTGGAAATCAGATCGGCGGCGCGGATGATACCGTGAACGCGTATAAACCTGCAATTGATCTTTGTGCTGACCAGATCCTGGAAGGTGGCCGGAAATGGCTTGGGCAGCGCGCCGTGCCCGAGCAAGGTAACTTTGTTGCTCACCACAAGGGGCAGAAAACTTGGTTGCGTTGTTCCTTCCACCAGGATGCGATCGCCGGGGACCAGCACGGCGTCCTTTGGCGACACCACATAGATGGCCACGTCCCCGTCCTGCACATCGAGGCCATTGAGATTGCGCGCGTAGTAGGTAACGGTGGCTTCAAACGACACCCTGAGATGCTGGCTGGCCTGAGCGTTGGAGAGCGCGGCCACTGCGCGCAGTGTCGTCAATGGGGCAGAATCTGTGGCCCCGGCCGGCAGCGCGCAGACGGGAAGCACGGCGAAGAGGAATATCAGTCTCTTCATGGGCACAACTCAAGTGGGCAGACGCAGGGACATCCGCTTCTATTCGCTTATCGGCAGGCAAGAGCAGAATAATTAACTGGTTGCAATCGAAATAGCCTGCTGTGGCTGTGCGTTGCATCGCAATGGGGAGCCGTCTGCGCCATTCTCCTTCAAGCACAGCTCTCCTGGAGGGCGTGCGAGGTTCAAGATCTCTTGAGAAAACTGAACTTGAGAGGCGAGGCTTCGGGACGCATTTAAGGGAAATATGCTTTACGAGCGATCTTTCTTTACAAGATCGTCTTCGTCCATAGCTTCCCCCTCCCGGTTCCTGCCCAATCGCGTGTACTTGGCCACGTACATCGAGGCGTCGGCCGCGCTCAGCAGGGTTTCTACCGTTTCGGCATCCTCCGGGTAAAGAGCGATGCCCACGCTGGCCGAGCCGTGGATGACGCATTCGTCTTTTACAAAAGGTTCGTGGAAACAGAGTTCCAGCCGCGCTGCGATCTCCTCCACTTCGTCGCGGCTGTGCACGATTGGAACCAGCACCGCGAACTCGTCTCCGCCCAACCGCGCCAGCGTGTCGCCGGGACGCAGTTGCCGCTTCATGCGCTGCGCCACTTCCTGAAGATAAAAATCTCCCACCAGGTGCCCGTGCACATCGTTCACGCGCTTGAACTGATTCAGGTCGATATAGATCAAGCCGAAGACGCCCGCTGATTGCCGTGCGGCCTGAATCATTGCTGCCAGCTTCTTCTCCATGACGAAGCGATTCTGCACGTCGGTCAGCAGATCGAACTCCGAGCGGTACACCAGGTCTGTGTAGATATGCGAAGTTTCGATCGCCAGGGT
>PLST01000500.1:3379-3648 GCA_003164255.1 Acidobacteriaceae bacterium
ACCAGCTCGGTAATCCTCTCCAGAATCCCGGCCAGCGGCCTCGATTGGTTGATGTCCTCCAGAATGCTCGCACGGCGCTGCTCCAGGTACGCCAGTGAAACAATGTTGCGCCGGTTCTTGTACCCAAGGAGCCACCCACGCAGCCCCATCACGAGCACGATTGCAAGCAGAAGACCGATAATCAACCTCAGATGGCGCAAATTCAGCCATGGCGGCTGGGCGATGATCTGGATGTCGTCAATGCCGCGCATCAGGATAGTGAAGGGCAC
>PLST01000061.1:0-1202 GCA_003164255.1 Acidobacteriaceae bacterium
ATAACGATAATTGCGAGACTCAGCATAGCTTGTGCCTCGCAAAAACTTCGATCCTCTTTGAAATCAGGGTGATGTTCTTCAGACTCATTCTCACGTAATCTTGAGCCCATGGTTCGAGTTTTAAGCGTTGTCGTCGCTTCTTGCGCTCGGGTTTTCCGATCTCGCCGTGATCTCCTGCTCGAAAATCTGGCATTGCGACAACAACTTTCACTCATGGTCCGGAAGCGACCTCGGCGACATCCGATGTTGACCGACAAGCTCTTCTGGTGCCTCCTGAGCCGAGTCTGGTCTGGCTGGAAGCGGGCGATTCTCATTGTTCAACCCAAAACCGTTGTCAGTTGGCATCGAGCAGGGTTCAAGCTGTACTGGAAGTGGATCTCGCGGCGCAGGACCAGCGTGGGACGAAGGCCCACAAGCAAAAAACTGCGGGAGGTGATATTCCGCATGGTCGCGGAGAATCCGACTTGGGGTGCGCCGCGCATTCATGGCGAACTCAAGATGCTCGGCTTCGAAATCTCTGAACGAACTGTGCTGAACTGGATGCGGAAAGCGCCCCGGAATCCTGAGCCGGCAAAAAAATGGATGGCGTTCTTGTCTAACCATCGCGAGGCTATCGCCGCGATGGACTTCTTCACGGTGCCAACCATGACATTTGGCGTGCTCTACGGTTTTTTCGTTATCGCCTACGGTCGGCGTCAAGTTCTGCATTTCAATGTCACGCGGTATCCAACCAGCGCATGGGTATCGCAGCAACTGCGCGAAGCGTTTCCCTACGACTCCGCGCCCCGCTACTTGATCTTCGACCGCGGTTCTAACTTTAGTGACGGCGTTATTGAGACGATTAGGAGCCTCGGGATTGAGCCCAAACGAACTGGCATCCGAAGCCCCTGGCAGAATGGCATCGCTGAACGCTTCGTCGGCTCTTGCCGCCGTGATCTGCTCGACCATGTGATTGTGCTCAATGCACGCCATTGCAAGCGACTTATGACTGAGTACGTCCGCTATTACCACGACGACCGGACGCATCTCGGTTTGGATAAGCAAACTCCGGCAGGCCGTAAGTCGGCGACCGGCACGACTAGAGGAGCGAAGGTCATTTCAATGTCCCGACTCGGCGGCTTGCATCATCGCTATAATCTCGCGGCCTGAATACTGCGATCCGTACTTTTAGACCCTTGAAAGCTCGAACAGGAGAATTGCGC
>PLST01000061.1:1293-5124 GCA_003164255.1 Acidobacteriaceae bacterium
CGCCTACTTTATTTCCAGAAGAATCGCCTTGACAAGAATACATAAGGAAAGTACTATCCATGCGTATTCACAACGGTAGCGTTATCGGTAGCGATATTCAGAGATGATTGGGCCTTACTCGCTAAGTCGAGCAACGACCGTAAACATTCGGGACACTGTGACAGCGGCCAAGACGGGGAGTATGTTGTTGGGCAAATCACGTTCCTGGCTTTTACTCGACCAGAATCGTAATCACTTGAGAGGGGGCAATGATTTTATGCAGAACAAGGTTAGCGCGAGACTATTAAGCAACAAGCTGCTGAGCCGTGAACGCGTAGGCGATCAAGAATGTCCAGCCTGGGGCACTCTGCTGAGACCGTTTGGTCTAATGAAGACTTTTTGTCTGTTCGTATTTGTCATGCTGCTGGTCTGCGCCGGTGAAGGACTTGCGCAAACCGGCACGGGCTCTATCCGCGGTACGATTCGAGACAGTTCAGGTGCTGTTATCCCGGGCGTCACCGTAACGCTTACTCAGCTCACCACGAGTGTGAGCCGTTCGACGGTGACGAACAACGATGGGCAATATGTTTTTCCTTTTCTTCCGCCCTCGACCTACCGCATCGAAACCCACAAGGAGGGCTTTGAGGGATTCGTGCGAGATAACCTCGTGATTGACGTTAACTTGGCCGCGACCGTAGACGTCACCCTGCAAATTGGCGCAACGGCCCAGACGATCACAGTAACTGCTGAAACTCCGTTGCTTGAAACGAGCACCTCGTCGCTGGGAGAAGTCGTCTCGGATAAGCAGATCAATGAACTACCCACAAATGGGCGAAACCCCTTCGGCTTCACGGCTCTGGTTGCCGGCGTCCAAGCTCCGTACGGCTTCAGCCAAACCGCATATGACATGTATAGCGACCAGTTCGTGTCCATCAACGGATCGCGGCCAAATCAAAATGTCTTCATCATTGACGGCGGAAATGCCACTGAGCCGATGTTCAATGGACCGGCCATTTACCCCTCAATGGATGATGTGCAAGAGTACAAAATCCAAACGAGCAATTTTAGCGCGGAATTCTCCAACTCTGGCGGTGGCGTAATCAACATCACAACCAAGAGCGGGACGAATCAATTGCACGGTAGCGCCTACGAATTCATGCGTAATGATGCTGTGGATGCCAACAATTTCTTCGCCAACGGTGGAAAGACGCCCTACAAGTTTAATCAGTTCGGGGCGTCATTCGGCGGGCGCATCCCTAAAATGAAGGAAACTTTCTTCTTCATGTCCTATGAGGGATTGCGCTGGGTGCAAACTGCCGTCGTCCTCGGTACGGTGCCCACTATGGCACAGCGGCAAGGAGATTTTTCTCAGACCCTGGACGCGAATGGTAAGGTGATCAGTGTCTATAATCCATTTTCGGCTTCTTACGGCGCCAACCGTACAGCCTTTCAGGGCAATGTGATTCCCCAGACGATGTGGGACCCGGTGGCTAAGAACATTCTCAGCTGGCTCCCAATACCCAACGTGAGCAATTCCGTGAACGGCGTCAATGATTTCTTCTCGAAGACTGGTAGCAGTATCTATAAGGACACGGCGAGTATTCGTATCGATCACTCATTCACGACAAGCCAAAAACTAAATCTCTTGTTCATGATGAACAATGCGCCAATAGTCTACCCGAGCATCTTTCCGGCCGCCATTGCGGCTGCAGGGCCGGCCATCGGACAAGACCAAAGTAATCAGCAGTACGCAGCCGCACATTACACGTATGCATTCAATAACAGCACTGTCATGGAGTTGACTTCCAGCTATGCCCGTTACTACCTGAACCGGACTATTCCCTCGAACGGGTTTGACCTGAGTACGCTTGGATGGCCGGCTTCGTTCAATAAAGTAGGAGTCGGCACGTGCTTTCCCATGTTGTTGATGACCGGAATGGGATTCAGCGGCAATTCCGCTGCCACCCTATCGGGTACGTTCACAGGTTACTGCTATGGCATATACGATGGCACTGAGAATATTGACAATGTCGCAAATTTCACCCACATCAAGGGGCATCACACGCTGAAATTCGGGGCCGATTTTGGATGGAAATACCAAAACAGCCAGGATGGTACGAACGCAGCATCGTACTACGATTTCGACCCACTGTTTACCGAGGGACCCAATCCCTATTACGGCCCCAATCAGGGTGGAACCAGCGGCTCTGCCTTCGCTTCGTACCTACTAGGTACAGGCCTTTGGGGCCTAATCCAGAATGCCGCTCCCTCCCAGGACCTGCTCAACCGCCTTTTCGGAGTTTACCTGCAAGATGATTGGAGTGTGACGCCAAGGCTCACCTTGAATCTTGGCGTTCGATGGGATTACGAGAGTCCTTGGACGGAGCGCCATAACCGTATAGGAGACTTCAACTATACGGCGCCCTCACCATTGAAGGTTCCAGGATTAAACCTAATAGGAGGCGCCGAGTATCCAGGCGTAGGAGGCCTTCCTCGTGGGCAATGGAATCCGGATTGGAAGGCAGTCGTGCCCCGGATAGGGTTTGCTTATGTGGTTGATAAAAACACCGCGCTGCGAGGCGGGTTTGGAATGTTCACGGCACCCGTTACAGGCGGCGGATTTAACTACAGCGCCGTACCCTCTGACGGATTTTCCGCAACTACGGATTGGATTCCCACTCTCGACTATGCGACGCCTCTCAATTTGCTTGCCAAGCCGTACCCGTACGGCTTCGTGGCGCCTACGGGTAGTAGTTTAGGCATGTTGACCGAATTGGGAGAAGGTGTAACGGGAATGGACCGGAACCGGCCAACGCCGTACGCGATGCAATGGAATTTGAGCGTCCAAAGGGCCCTCCCAGGCAACTTTGTCCTACATGTTGCCTACGCGGGAAGCAGAGGAATACACCTTTTTGGCAGCTTGTTAGCCAATCAGTTGCCGGACAAGTACCTCAGCATGGGCAGTGCTCTTAGCACCCAGGTCGCCAATCCATTTTATGGGATTATTCCGAGCAGCGCCGGCACTTTGGGGGGCGCGACTGTAAGCGCGGCGCAACTTCTACACCCCTACCCTCAGTTTGGGCAAGTTACTAACCCCAATGCTGCTTTTGGTCTTTCCGAGTACAACTCCCTCCAGGCAAACTTGGAACGCCGCTTCTCCCAGGGGTTGCTTGCGCAGTTCGCCTACACCTATTCGAAAACCATGGATGACGTTCCTGCGACGACCACCGGATATCCCGGAGGGCAGTTCGCTGCCGGAGCGATTCAAGATTATGACAATATCAAAGGTGCCTGGGCCCCGGCTGTCTGGGACATGCCCAGTAATTTTGCAGCCAACTTCATATATCAGTTACCTTTTGGCGCCAAGAAACGATTCCTCAGCACCGGAGCGGTCTTGGGGAAAGTTGTCGGGGGGTGGCAACTGACTGCCATTACTATCATCCAGAATGGCACACCTCTTTCTTTTACAACGGCTGATAATACCTTGGGTAACAGTGGAGGCGCTCAAACACCCAATTTGACCGGCGTGAGTCCCCACGTCTCAGGCTCCTCTTACAGTAGGGTGAATGAGTGGTTTAATCCGGCCGCTTTCACTACTCCAGCTCCGTACACTTACGGGAGCGTGTCGCGGTCGGAATCATGGCTGCGGGGCCCTGGCGAAGCCAATCTCGATATGGGGCTGGACAAAGATACGTCCCTTTCCGAGAAGCTGACCCTGCAGTTACGCTTTGAAACCTTCAACACACTGAATCACCCGTGGTTCGGTCTGCCCAACACTTCCATAGGCTCCGCTGGCGCGGGCGTAATCTCAAGCCAGCAGAATTCCCCGCGAACTCTGCAATTGGCGGCTAA
>PLST01000214.1:0-2449 GCA_003164255.1 Acidobacteriaceae bacterium
CGCAGTCGCCGTTTGGCTACTTTCGTGGCGCGGCGCCGGTGATGGCGGCCGACTTGTCAGTCCTGCCAACGACGGGAATCCAGTCACAGCTTTGCGGGGACGCGCATGTGCGCAACCTGGGCGCCTATGCCGCGCCCGACGGACGACTGGTCTTTGACATCAATGACTTCGACGAGACGATTCGTGGGCCGTTTGAGTGGGACCTGAAACGGATGGCGGCTTCGCTGGTGCTGGCCGGGCGCGAGGCCGGCCAGAAGACTTCGACTGTGCAGCAGGCTGTGGTGCGATTCATTGAGCGCTACTGTGCGCAGATGCGCGCATTTGCCAAGATGCCATGCGTGGAAGTGGGTCGGTTCCNNCGGCACTGCTGAAGGCGCAGCGAGCAACGCCTCAGTTTGCACTGGAGCAACTGACCGAGCCGCTAGGTAAGACGACGGCGACGGGGAAGAAGGCAACGCGGGGGAAGACCGTTGAAAAGGAGGCGGGGAGGCGCTTCAAGGAAGTGAAGCCCACGCTGACGCGCGTGACCGGATCTCAGGCTGCCACGGTGCTGGCCTCGCTGAGTCCTTACCGGGAGATGCTGGAGCCGCAACGGCAACATCTGTTGTCGTTCTACCGGCCAGTGGACGTGGCGTTTAAAGTCGTGGGCACCGGATCAGTGGGATTGCGCGACTATTGCATCTACTTCGAAGGAAATGGTCCGGGCGACGCGTTGTTCTTGCAGATCAAGGAAGAGGTTGCGTCGGCGTACGCGCCGTATCTGCCGAACGCTCATCCACCGAAGCATAATGGCCAGCGAACCGCGGAAGGACAGCGCGCCATGCAGATGCAGTCCGATCCCTTTCTGGGCTGGACGCATATCGGCGACCGCCAGTTTCTTGTGCGTCAACTGAACGACCACAAAGGGTCGATAGAACTTGAGGATCTTAAGGGCGAGGGTCTTGTGGCCTATGCAGAAGTCTGCGGCGAGTTGCTGGCGCGAGGACATGGACGCTCCGGGGATCCAGTGGTGATTGCGGGCTACCTGGGTACGGGCCCAGGATTTGCCGAGGCACTGGCGAAGTTCGGCTCGGCCTACGCCGACCAGACCGAAAAGGACTGGCAGGATTTGCGGAGGTCGCGGAGAGCGAAGAGCAAGCCGTAGGGGTATTCGTCAGCGCCTGTAGATGTCGTAGGCGCGCAGATGAGTCACTAGGGTGAAGGCTGGGAGCAGAGCCTTCAGAGTGGCTTCGTGCTCCGGCGTTGGATCGTCGTTGATCTCGAGTTCCCGCTTCACAATCAACCAGTGAATCTGATGGATTTGAACTTCCCCGGCAAGTTGGGCCGGGGAATACGGGTCCGTTGCTGGGTCGAAGAGCAGGACGGGGAACTGCGGAGCGCGGCCAGATGCAAAATAGAAAGGATCTTCGCCAGGAAGAAGGACGATGCCGTCAGAGACGGGAATGTTGGCCTTAGCGTAGCGGAGGAGTTCGTCAAAGTTGGAGAGATAAGGGCCGGGGGTGGCCATTCCGGCGAGCTGCGGAAAGGTCGAATGATCTGGAGGAGCATCTGGAAGTTGTGCGTAAGAGAGTCGCTCTTCACTGGCTATATAGAAGCCCCCGCAAACGAACAGCGTGAGGGAGAGGACTGTCGTGATTGCCAGAGGTGAGATTGGCCGAAGGACAACTGGGGAGACTGGGAATTCGAGTGCGGCGAGAAAGGCGATCTGGTCTGCGGCGAGGATGATGAGCAGGGGCCAGATGGCATAGGTGGATCCCCAGAGCTGTTGTGACATGAGGGTTCCGTTGATGGCGACCAGCAGAATGATGGGCAGGAACCTGCGGAGAGTCAGATCGCGCCGTTGCTCGATCAGGTTGAAGAGTGCGAGCGCTGCGGCGAGGATGAGCAGCAAAGGCCAGAGGGCCAGGAGCGTGTCTCCGCGCTCGTCAGCGTCGTCGTAGATGAGCAACGAGCTGAGCGTGTAGATGAAGGGCGCAACCAGCAGGGCGAGGGCGATGATTTTCGCCCATCTGACTTTGGCGAATCGGGTGCGTAGGAGGAGGAGCCCGGCGGCGACTGAGGGCAGCTTCCAAAGCAGGCTCGGATCGCGATAGACGCCCAGCATGTCGCTGAATCCGGGCAGTCGGCGCTGGGCGGCGAACTGAATGGTCCAGTGAAGATAATTGCCGAGGCCGACGGTGAAATGAATCAGCAATAGCGCGGCCAAGAGGGCTGCGGCGGCGCCCGCGAGCACGGCAAATAGAGTGCGAATTTCAGGATCAGGCGCGCTAGCGTTTTGCCGGCGAAGGGACGCGACGCCCAGAAGCAGAAGAATGGCAACCACGGAGACAGCGAGAAACGGAAGGCCGATGTTCTGCTTGAAGAAGAGCGGGAAACATAGCGATGCTCCCGCGGCGGCGGCTTGCAAAAGGGGTGGATGGTTTGAGAGGCGCTGAAGAAGGTAGATTGC
>PLST01000214.1:2558-4855 GCA_003164255.1 Acidobacteriaceae bacterium
CTGGCCAAGAGCGATGCGCGACGCAGTGTCGAGAACGTAGCTCAGATCCCAGAGCACGGCGACGTGGGCATTTTGCCAGAGAACGACTGCGGCTGAGGCAGCAAAAAGGCCGACGGCAGCGAGCCAGTCACGCAAGACCCAAGACGGCTCAGACGAGCCGTTCCCTGCTGTCACCATCCGCGGCGGGCGTAGTAAACGTAGTAAGGCGCCGAACAGATGGCCATGAGCAGCGCTGCGAACCAGCCGATGACGGTCCAGCCAAAGAAGATGTTAATGAGCAGGATTGCGGTGGCATTGTGAGTGTGCCGGGCCGCGGCAACGATGGCCGGCACAAAATAGAGCGCAAAGGCAAAGATCATGAAATGCATAGGGGCTCTCTCGTACGTTCCCAAATGATTACGAGAAGTTTACTCCTGAAGTTCCCGAATTCTGGCCTAGTTTTGCCGGCGCGCAAATGGCTACGGCGCCTGGGGAAAGACCACAGTTCACTTTGCCGCCGGCGCGGGAGCGGGGTCGTCACACTCGTACTCGAATTTGCGCAGGTTTCTCAGGCATTCGGCAAGGGCGCCGAGGTGCGTTTCGTGCCAGCCGAAGGGCTTGAAGGGGACGGTCTTTTGATTCAGCTCAATATCGGCCGAGGCGTAGAACTTCAGGTCGCTGGTTTTGCAGGTAGCGAACTCCTTGACGGTGATGCGGGCTTCAATTTCGCCGCAAGCGTGTTTCTTGGTGACCGAGTAGAAGTGCAACTTGGCGAGACACTCAGACGGATCCTTTTGCGCAAACTTCCAATCTTCCATGGGTAGGCCTCCGGGGATTCATCACTGCCAAGTCTAGCTGATCCACAAAGATTCGGACGTTGAATCTGGAGGACGCCGAAGGAAGGGCGCGCTCTACAATAATCCGATATGCCCACCGTTGCGAGATCGCACGCAAAGATCAACCTTGGCCTTGGCATTGGCGCGCCGCGCGCTGATGGGTTTCATGCGCTGGCTACCGTTTATCAGACATTGGAGGTGCACGACCTGGTGACGGTGGCGGCAAAGTCCGCCGCGGTGACGAGTGTGCGGCTTACTTCAAATGATGCGCGGGTACCTACGGATGGCCGCAACACCGCCTGGAAGATGGTGGAGCTGGCGCTGAAGATGCTGGGACAAACGGCCGAGGTTGCAATTCATATCGAGAAGCGGCTGCCGGTGCAGGGTGGGCTGGGCGCGGGCTCGGCAAACGCGGTGGCGGCGCTGGTGGGGCTGGAAGCGGAGTTGAGTGCTGGAACCCACCCGTCGAGCAAAGAACGCTCGAAGGATGGTGCACCCGGCAGGTTGGCGGAGCATGCTTACGGAATTGCCCAAAGCTTTTTGACCCGGCGGCTGGAAATTGCGGCCCAGGTTGGCTCGGATGTGCCGTTATTTCTGATTGGCGGGACAGTTCTTGGGCTTGACCGCGGGCAGGAAGTGTACCCGCTGCCGGATATTGAGCCGGTGTGGTGCGTCGTGGCCGCTCCCGAGGTGGGTGTATCCACACCCCAGGCCTTTCGCGACTGGGATGCGCTGTGCGTGGCGGAGGGTTTGACCTCAGAGGCCAGTACCGCTAAACTGAATGAGTTGAGTCGCGCTTACGCCAGCGCCTTTGCGGGAGGAATTCCGCTGGGGGGTGGGCAGGGAGCAGGCTCCTCCGGTGTCCTTGCCGAAGGCGGGGACCTGGCCGGACCACAAGAGTCCGCGCTTGTCCGCACCGGGATCAGTAGCTGGATCCAGAACGACTTTGAACGGGTCGTGTTTCCCCAGCATCCCTCCCTTGCAGAAATCAAGCGTCTTCTTGCGGCTTCGGGCACTCCGGAGGCGGCACTCCATGCCTCGCTGTCGGGGTCCGGTTCAGCACTCTACGGGTTGTACCTGACCCGTGGAGATGCGGAAGCAGCCTGCGAACGGTTGCGGCCGGTGGGAGTCAAGAGTCACTTGACGCGCACCTTGCCGCGCACGGCCTACTGGCGCGAGATGCTTTCACATTGACAGGCGTCCATTGAGCGGGTGACACTCGCGGACGGCTGCTCAAGTTGGGCGATCGTCTAATGGTAGGACAGTGCCCTTTGGAGGCACTTGTCCAGGTTCGAATCCTGGTCGCCCAGCCAAGTTTTCGATGAAGGGCCCGAAGAACAGCCAAAGCCAACCAGCTTGGAGGTAGTCGGACATGGAAGTGGGGACGGTAACGGTGACGGCGGAAGAGAAGCAACCAGCGAGCGGACAGCCGGACGAGACAGGCAAGGAACAGCCGAAGGCGCCGCAGCCGCAGGACGGGGC
>PLST01000390.1:0-1403 GCA_003164255.1 Acidobacteriaceae bacterium
CCAGTCCCGGGAGAACTTACGTACGATCACAGGCTTGCGAACTGAGGCCATTTCTCTGGATTGTCGCACGTTCCAGGCGACTATCGCGGCACCATCCACGCCGCCATCCCGCCAGTAGCCGAAGAACTGCCCTGTGCCCCATCAGGGGACCGGGGTACCCCATGCGTCGGGGTCGGCGCGGCCAGGGTTCCCACGGACTCGGGGTCCCCAACGAACGATTTCTGTTCGCTGGGGTGAAGGGACAGGTCTTCGTCCGCGGGGTGGTTGGGCGATGGGTGGGCGGCCTTCTCGCGATGAGAGGGCGCGAATTGGTCTGGATCGGAGCAGGAGTTCACCTGTGCCTCACAGCCGCCGAAGCAACGCGCAGCCTCACAGAGTGCTGAAAACTTCGATTCTGAGCAGGGTTTGAAAAGGGCGCGGCTTTAGACGATTCCGGCGCGAGGGTACAGCCTTCTGGCTCCAACGCGGTTTGTCGGAAGNNAGAGACCAAGGACCAGAGACTGTCGGCTATTCTTTCCGCAGAGCCGCCATTGGATCCATCCTGACCGCTCTGCGCGCAGGGAAGTAGCAGGCCAACAGAGATCCGCCGACCAGAAACACGGTGGCGAACACAAAGGCAACCGGTTCGATCGGTGAAGTGCGGTAGAGGAAGCTCGAGAGAAATCGGGTGAGCAGAAAAGCGCCAACGATTCCTGCCGCAGCACCCCAGAGCGTGAGCCGGTTTCCCTGCCGGAGGATCAGGGCCAGGACATTGCGGCGGCTCGCGCCCAGGGCAATGCGAATTCCAATTTCCTGAGTCCGCTGCGTTACCGCGAACAGGGTCACAGCGGTTACGCCCATCAAAGCCATCCCCATAGCCACTCCAGCGAAGCCGCCTAGCAAAAGCAACATGAATCGCTTGGTCCCGGTAACGGATGAAATCACGTCGTCCANNAGATGGGGCAGAGTCGGCTTATCGAGGCCGTCCGCCTTGATGTCGTTGACGATCCCAACGATGACCCACCACTGAGGCGATTCCGCAGGTCCAGTCCGAATGCGTTTGCCGATGGCATTCTGGGCTCGCCACAGCGTGTTGGCCATCGTCTCGTTGATCAAAGCCACCCGCAGGCCGTGATCGTCCGCAGCGGTGAAGGTTCGGCCCGCGAGCAGATGAGCCCCGAGCAGCTGAAAGTATTCCGGACTGACGGAAGTCATCTGGGCGGAGANNTCTTCATCTCATCGAGCAGCTTCCTCACAAAGATGCTGCGTGCCTCGGGATCGGCGTACCTTCGGGCCGTGGGATCACCCGGGGGTGGAAGCCAGATGCTGCCCGTCAGTACATGGTGCGGGTTGAATCCCGCGTCGACATGCAACACCAACAAAAGAGTTCGGCACATGAGTGCCGCTCCGATGAGCAGAACAAG
>PLST01000390.1:1479-2252 GCA_003164255.1 Acidobacteriaceae bacterium
GCGGAATCCACGATCAACGGCGTAAGAAACAGCGCAAGCAGAATGCCGCCGGCAGTCCCCGTAATCGCGATCAACGAGCTTTCCAGCAGGAGTTGGCGGATGAGGTTTGCCGACGAAGCTCCCAGCGCCGTCCGCAGCGCAAATTCTCTGCGGCGCACCGTGCTGCGGGCCAGCAGCAAGTTGGCGATGGTAGTGCAGCACAGCAGGAGGACAAGCATCACGGCGCCCTCCATCACAAGAAGAATGGTTCGCGAGTCCCCCGCGAGATGCTGCTGAAGCGGCTCAATGCGCGGCTTCCATCCCGAAGATACCGGATAATCCTTGGCATATTGCCGCCCGGTTTCCGCGGCAAATGCCCCCAGCCGGGACTGTGCCTGTTCAATATTGACGCCGGCTTTGAGCCGGCATATCGCGCCGGGGAACATCCTCCATCCTGTTTGGGTGGGGTGTTGCGGGAAGGCTCCGCCTCTGAAGCTGCCCGTCAGAAAAAAGTCGGGCTCGCCCTGCAGTGTGAAGCCNNGCCCCGTAACTGATCACCGTGTTTTCCGACATCCAGGGAATGCCGTCTTCCGCAAGGAAAAGACGGCCCAAAACTGGTCGAGTCCCCAGCATCCGAAAGTAGCTCGTGCCCACCGCAATGGCTTCGACGCGAGATGGCTTGTCGGTGCCGGTAAGATTACCGTCCATTGGCCAAGCGGGACTGACATCTTCAAAGGCCCCGGCCTGCGCCCGGATCTGTTCCAGTTCAGGCAGCGAAAAACCGATGTCGCGTA
>PLST01000390.1:2362-2818 GCA_003164255.1 Acidobacteriaceae bacterium
TGCTGATTTTTTCTGCAGTGGATGCTTCAATGAAACTCTCGAGCTCTTCGTCCAGCTCGCTCTCGATCCGGCGGCTGCAAAAAAGCGAGCGTAACCCAGCCACGACATTGGTCAATCGATCCATCTGAGAATTCCTCCGCAATGAGCGGATCAGGCCTCCATGATGCGGGCAATGGCAGAGATCCGCCGGCTCCAGCTTTCGGCCTCCGTGGAGAGCGCTTTCCGCCCACGCGCGGTGAGCATGTAGTATTTGGCTCGCCGGTTGTTCTCGCTGGGGCGCCACTCGCTCTTGATCTGGCCCGCACGTTCCATGCGCGCCAGCGCAGGCAGAAGCGACCCGGGATTCACGCGGAACACGCCTTGACTCACCTGCTCGATGCGCATCGCAACACCGTAACCATGCAGAGACTCGAGCGCCAGAGTCTTCAGGATCATCATCTCCAGCGTGCCTTGCAC
>PLST01000390.1:2828-4651 GCA_003164255.1 Acidobacteriaceae bacterium
CCGCGACGAAGGTCTTATCCATTCCTTATGGTTTTCGGAGTGCACTTGAGGATGATGTGAGGACCTGATCCGGCTTAAGCAAAGTGGGAGCACTCGATCCAATCCTTTGGAAGACTATTTCCAGTCCGGGCCGACTGGGATATTCAGTTGCCGCCACCAACCCGGCGGACGGCGATCCCGGCGTGTCAAAATGCCTGGTTCGTCCCGCAACTCGTGGAGACATGCCGTATGTCACCGCGATCTATGGAAACTTCGTCGCGACGAGCACTGCGACGTTCGAATCCGTTCCTCCGGATGAGTCTGAGATGGAACGGCGGCGGCGGGCTGTTCTGGATCGCGGTTTGCCGTATCTGGTCGCAGAGCTCGAGGGCTATATTGTGGGTTTTTGTTACGCATCGCAATTCCGCCCCCGCGATGGATATCGTTTTACAGTTGAAGACTCAATTTACGTGCGTCCCGATTGCACCGGCCACAGGGTCGGCTCCACGCTCCTGGCTCAACTCATTTTGGATTGCGTGTTGGAAGGCTGCCACTCCATGGTTGCGTGCATCTGTGGAGAGAATGCCCGCTCTGTGGCTCTGCATGCGTCCCTTGGGTTTCAGCAGGTCGGGTTGCTGCCGGAAGCAGGGTGCAAATTCGGCGAATGGTTGCGCCTGTTAATCATGCAGCGGCCCTTGCGATGACATCCGATTTGCAGGCAGCCGGGTGCCCCCCGGTCCGGGGTCCCCAGGGACTCGGGGTCCCCAACGAACGGTTTTTGTTCGATGGGGTGAAGGGACAGGTCTTCGTCGCTGGGGTGGTAGACCGGCTGTCGTGAGGGACTCCCGGCCCTCACTCCTCCGGTCCGCCCCATGTTCTTGCTCTTGGGTGCCGCAAGGCGCCATGAATGACTGCAGTTGCCTTTCGCTCATCCTGGGAAAAAGCACTGTCCCCATCCATCGCGCGTTTTGCGATGGGTGGGCAGGCGGGTGCCCCCGGTTTCGACTCTGAGTCCGGGGATTGAAGTGATCGGTGAGAAACGAAGAACTCCATCCCCGAGCCTGTGTCAGGGCACGACTTCAGTCGTGCCGTAAAGGCCGAAAAAACGGATTGGGCTTTAGCCACTGAGGGATGTCTTTCCTACACCCCCAAACAAAAAAAGACCCCAGCGACAAAACTCCGTCGCTGGGGCGAACCAACCAACCAACTGCCATCCTCAACCAACCGCTACTCCGGCTCCTTCCAAAAAGGGCCAAAGGGGACGCCGAGACTCTCGTCTTCCATCGGACCCTCCCACTGCCGCTCATCGCGCAACTGCTCCGCCAGGCTCTTGCCCCTCCGCCGCTTCTTCGCCATCTCCCGCGGCTTCTTCCGTTCTGAAAACGACAGCAGCGTCTTCACGTAGTCCACGTCGCCTTTTTTGGCCTTCTCCTTCATGTTCGAGACCGCCTCGTCGGTAATCTCCACCAGCGCCTTGTCCGCAGCCTGCTTCAGCATCTCCGCGCCATCCTTCAGTGACGGCCCTCTTCCGCTCGCTTTCGTCGCTCCTTTCCCCTTGCCATGCGTCGTTGCAGTGTTCACCCTCGTTTCATCTGTCGATTCGGCAACCCCGGTCAGCGTCGCCAACGTCTTGCTCTGGGCAACACCCGCCTCATCCGGTCCCACCCCGGCCCCGGCGGCCTTCGCCCCCGCCCCTCCAATCCAGCCCCCGCCTTTTCTGAACCGGAACTCCCGCCCGGGTCGAACCGCTGCTTTCTCTGTCTCCT
Source organism: Acidobacteriaceae bacterium (assembly GCA_003164255.1). Taxonomy (GTDB): domain Bacteria; phylum Acidobacteriota; class Terriglobia; order Terriglobales; family Acidobacteriaceae; genus Telmatobacter. The sequence goes on from PLST01000390.1 coordinate 4,574, forward strand.
GCTCCTTCTCGAGTACTGCCATCTCTCCTCATTTCCGGCCACGCCCCACGGACCTTCGTGCCCGCACGAGAGCAGCAA
>PLST01000152.1:0-2704 GCA_003164255.1 Acidobacteriaceae bacterium
GAAGATCCAAATTCGCAGACCCGCGGACCGAAATCAGCCAACCAAGCTCAATGCGTCCGCGTCAGCCTGTCCAGGCTCACCTGGTACACGTGCTGTGAAGCCGTCAACACCAGCAGCAGCTTCCGCTCCGGAACAAACCGCGCAGCCAGCACGTTCTCGTCCAGCAGAACGCTCATCAGCATCCTGCCGTTTGCAACGTCGTAGACCGTCAGTTCCTGCGGTCGGTTGGTGGCGGCAATCATGCCAAGCCGGTCGTCACCTGCCAGCGCACGCCCAAAAAATGCCAGCACCCGCGCGCCATCCGAAACCCGGTACACGCTCGTGTCGTTACTGTTGCCATACACGGCCAGCAGATTCCCATAAAGCCCCGCCGCCCGTTCCTCGCGTCTATTCGATGCCAACTGCGGCGCCGCAATCGCATGCTCCACCACCCCGGTGCGGCTTTGCAACACCTCGATCAGCGTGCCTTGCTCATCAATTATCCGTTTGATGTCGTCCGATGTATGAACCAGTACTTTTCGATTACGGCTCGCCTCTGAGGCGCCGGTAAGGCTTCGCCTGTCCATCACAAACAGAATTTGTTCGCCATCCGCCGGGATCATCTTCGGCAGGTAATCGTCAAACCGCATCTGCCACAAGCGGGCCTCGGTCGTGGCATCGTAGGCTTCCAGTGCAACGTCGCGATCTACCGCCTGCTGAAAGCTCAGCGGTTTAAAGCGAAACAGGATGTTGCCGTATTGCACCGGCTCTCCCGCGCTGGTCGCGCCATACACGAATTTGTGCGTTCGCCGGTCGATGCTGGTGTCCGTTGCCGGGTTCAGTTCCCGATGCACTATCCGCGCCTGCAGCTTGCCGCCGCTGTCAAAGTCAACCGCTCTGAAGGGTCCAGTCTCGGCGATGCGTTTTCCGCTCGACAGATCCCATTCAGCCCCACGCGCCCGATCTGAAACCGCCAGGTAGCGCCCGTCCGCGCTGAATGCGCTCGCCTCCACTCCGGCAAGCGGCGTCACCGGCAGATCGATGGATTCAGGCTTCCCATTCAGACGTCCCACGGCAATGCCGCCCGTCTGGATCTCGGTAGCCACCAGGTCGCCCGCCTTGTCGACGGTCTCCAGCCGGAACTCCCGCTGTACTATCCCGGTTGCCGGATCCACAATCACGGCTGCGGCATCGTTGGTCGGACCGAAGAGAACCCCGTCTCCCGCCGTCAAACTCGTCAACCAGCCCGTCGGCATCTGGAACTTCCCCAGGTCGAGCCCGCCGGGAAACGTCGTCAGGCACATCCTGTAGGTGTCTGCCTCGGTCCCCGTTTTGTAGCTCCAATCGCACGTCGACAGCATCTTGTCCGATCCCACAAACGCAAATCGCTCCTGCTCCAGCCCTGACAGCGTCTTTTGTAACTGCACCGCCTGGTGCTGCTCCACGTCGTATGCCATCCGGTCGGGGCCGGATGCGGCCACAAAATAACGCCCGTCCCGCGTCCAGCGCATCAGTGCCTGGAAGCCGCGGTTGAACTGCACCGGCATGTTGGTGTTCAGCGGCATATAAGAGTGATCGTAGAATTTCGGGTTCTGGTAGAGCATGCGGTCCGTGTTCACGTCCACCAGCTTCAGCCACACTGAATCTCCGATCATGCTGATGCATGCCATCACGTTGCCGTCCGGTGAAAGGCTGGTCTGCACGCATCCCGCGTAGTCAACAAAATCCACAATGTCCACCGGACGCCCAGTCGCCAGTTCCCACTTTTCAATGTGCAGATCGTTGTAGTTGAACACCAGGCCCCGGGAGTCCGGAGTGAACTGCGCCATCTCTGCCCCCAGCGCATCCACTGAGAACTCGAGCTTCAGCGGCGACGTCGTCAGCACGTGGATCTTCGATTCGTCCTGCGCAATCGCGTATTTTCCGTCCGCGCTCAAAACCACATTTTCCAGAGCCGGGCTCATCGGCGGATCGAGCGCGATTGAGGTCAGTCCCTCCGTGGCGGGGAGCACCGGATCGAATTGCCGGCTTCTCATTGCGCTCTGGAACGGCTTGAACCCGGGCGCATACACCGGCCTTGACCGGCGGCAGCTTGTGCTGAGCGCGTCCACCGTCTTGTGCGCCGTCCGTACCCGGATGCTCACCTCGGGAGTCGCGTCGGCTAAATCGGTGAACCATGAGCCCGTGTATCCTCCGTTGTTATTCACACGGTCCAGAAATGTGGCGAACGCCTCCGGTGCGTATTTGGCCCTGATCAGCGCGTAGAGCCCCACCTGGTCGGCCAGCAGGTCGTCGCGCTTCTCATCGTCCGCGTTCAGTTGCGACGCGTCGGTCTCCGGTACGTTCAGCAGTCGTGCAAACTTGTCCGCCACGTCCGCCTGGTCGCCAAGCGTCTTCACGTGCATCAGCTTGTTCAGCCGCAGCGTTACCGACGATGCCGAGTGGTGGGTATACACCCGGCCAACCTCCTGCGCAATCATCGCTGCAAGTTCATCCTCATTGCGCGCATCCATAATCAGCTTCAGGCTGATGTAGATTCGGCCCCCCGCCAGGGAGAACGCCCGCAGGTCAGCAGATTCAAATACCCCAATGGTGTAATGGATGGATGTGGGCGGCAGCTGTGCCAGCAGTTTCTGCGCGATCGCGTTCAGATACGCAGTATCCGCCTCCGGCACCAGCGTATAGCGCGGCTCCACCATCGCCGCCTGCGCATCGCCCAGCCACT
>PLST01000152.1:2717-2975 GCA_003164255.1 Acidobacteriaceae bacterium
GAACCGGCCACCATCCTAGCGCAGCACCCGTCGGCCGAACAAAGCACGCAGAGTCGCCGGGTGCCCCTGGTCCCTGGCATTTGGGGACCAGGGAATGAATGCGGCCCACCTGAGATCCAGGAACAGGAAGCACCACTTTCGGTGCGCACAGACCCGCAAAAACACGCCAAAATGACGCCAAAACAGCGCTAAAAAGGCCCTAAATGCACGTTTTTGAGCGAAAAAAACACGCTTTTAGCGTGTTTTCGGGAAATTTAA
>PLST01000233.1 GCA_003164255.1 Acidobacteriaceae bacterium
GGCTGCGCTGACCATGCAGTCGGCCATTGGCGTTGAGCACCAGTTCGGCAAGGTGGCCACCATCGCGGCCACCTACATCAACTCGCGCGGCATTCACCAGTACCTGAGCGACAACGTGAACGCGTACGAGGCGAACACCTACAACGCAACAACCGGCACGGGCACGCGGCCGAACGGCATCAACGAGAACATCTACCAGTTCCAGTCCGGCGGCGTCTTCAACCAGAACCAGCTGATGCTCAACTACACCATCAAGACCAAGTGGGCTTCGCTCTTTGGCTTTTACATGTTCGGCAACGCCAACGCCGATACGTCGGGCGCAGGCTACTTTCCTTCGAACCAAACCAAACCAGGCGCTGACTACGGCCGCGCCAGCTTCGATGTGCGCAATCGCTTCCTGCTGGGCGGCAATCTGCAGGCGCCATTCGGCATCTCGGTCAGCCCCATGCTGGTTTCCAATTCAGGCTCGCCGTTCAACGTTACCATCGGGCAGGATCTGAATGGCGACAACGAGTTCAACGATCGGCCGGCGTATGCAACGGCGAGCTCGACCGACATTCTGAAGACCAGCTATGGCACTTTCGATCTGGATCCGGCCTGGAACCAGGCGCGCATTCCATTCAACGTCGGAACCGGGCCGGGACAGTTCAGCATGAACATGCGCGTCAGCAAGTCCATCGGCGTTGGGCCCAAGCTGACGGGCGGAACAAATGCAATGTCAGGTGGGCCCGGTGGACCCGGTGGTCCCGGCGGACCAGGTGGACCCCGCGGCGGAGGTCCCGGCGGCGGCATGCCGGGCGGCGGACTTGGACCCGGGGGATTGAGCGGCAACAATGGTGGCCCACCACGACTCGACCAGGGAACCGCCCGGCGTTACTCACTGAACTTTACGGCGATGGCGAGAAACATACTGAACAACGTGAACCTGGCGCAGCCAGTGGGCGTATTGGAGTCGCCCCTGTTCGGCAAGTCGAACGCCCTTGCAGGCGGCTTCTTCTCATCACCCGCATCCAACCGCAGCATCGATCTGCAGGTGTCGTTCAACTTTTAGAGAATTGGAGCGGAAGCACAAACCAAAAACCGGGCGCCCTGATCGGGACGTCCGGTTTTGTTTTGTTGGCGGCGCTTATGGTCGCAATCAACGCTGAATCGGAACGGGCGCGCCTAGACTTCAGCTCCAAACTCGCAAAGCCCGTTGACAAAGGCCGCAGAGCCGTCACGCAGCCAGCCGTCCAGTTGCGCGGGCTCCTTTAGCTGCTGGCCGCGCATGCGCGGGACCACGACGTATTTGCAGGCCATCTCAGGCAGCGCCGTCATGTCGACCCACAATTTTTCAAACTGGGAGACGGGAAAGATGTCTTCCTGGCCCTTGCCCCAGCGCTTCTTCACGTCCTTGAGCGTGATGTAGGTGGGCATCCGTGAGGTGATGGCACGCACCGCGGACGCGACCTTGTCCTGATCACCCAGATCGGCCCTGACCAGGCCAAACACTTTGAGCAAAGCGTCGATGTCGATCCAGAACGTATTGGAGTTGTAGTAGGAGAGCTGAAATTCAACTTCCTCGTTGGGAAGGGCCATGCCTTCAACCAGGCGAACATGGCCGTCAAGACGCGCAAGACCGCCGCCGTGGTCCTCGATGCGCCGCGTGATGACTTCGACGGTCATGGCAGCTCCGCTGGCGATATGGCAGCCGAGAATGCCGGCGTCAAGATTCGCGCCCAGCGTGTCCACGTTATGAACCATCAGATAGCGCAGACCGGGCCGGCCCTGAAGCATTGCCTGGAGAACACCGTTGCGAAAAAGGTTGGGAATCTCATACCAGTGGCCCACGGGATGGAGACACTGTAGCGGAAGATTGTCAGTGTAGTTGCTTCCTTCCCCAGCCTGCTCGGCCCATGCCGCCAGCGCCGCGCGCGTGCTGTCGCGCACCTTCTGCGCCTGGGCATCGAGCATCTGCTGCGCCGTTTCTTCCCACGCAAAACGAAGATCGCGCACCATGGGGACCATGCGCAATCCCACGGCACGGCCCGGCGAAAGGTGCAGCGGTCCCCCATACCCGTAATTTCCGCGGCTGGACAAATGTTGCTCGGTAGGCTGATGGGTAAGGTAGCTGGTGGTGATGACGTGCGGGACCGATGCGCCAAAGGTGCGGCCGGTGCGCGTGCTCTTGGCCAGATGCACTTCAAGGAAGGTGCGGTGCCTGCCGGCAAGGCGGCAGAATGGACTGAGCGCCTTGACGACGCCTGCGCCGTGAGTCCATCGGCTGCCAGCCCCTCCAGCAAGCGTGACGACCGCGACCGCACCAGAGGCGAGGGCTTCTTCACCTATCCTTCTGAACTTGTCTTCCACGCTCCTTCTAGCGTCAAAGACGTCTTCCGGGGACACGTCTTGAATGAGCGTGGAGGGTGGGAGCCGATTCTGCGCGAGCCCGATGCGGCCGGCGCGCAAGGCAGACTGAATTCGCTCGTGTTGAACCGGGTCGAAGCCGTTTTCTGACAGCAGCGATTCAAGCGTGTCGCCCCGTGAGTCGCCTTCCTGACCCTGCGGCAAGAGTCGATCGAGAAAGTTCTGCATGCGGCCTGCGCGGCCCGTCTCGCCATGACACGACAGGCTGAAGCGCGCAAGATCGGAGCGCTCACCGGCGGTAAGCGAGCGTTGATCCTTGCGAAGGACCGAGGGAAGAATCAGGTTGTAGTAGCCATCGGGGAGAATTGCGGAGTTGCCGGCGAGAAGCTCGGCAGTAGTTCCTGCCTCGTTGATTTGGAAGTCGTAGACCACGGGCTCAATGGCAAAGGGGACACCGCCGGCGAGGCTGGTTTTGACATCGCGCATCAGGACCCCGAGACGCTTTTGCGCCTCCAGCTTATGCGCGGGATCGAAGATGAATCCCATGCCGCCGCCTGACATGCCGCCCAGCATCCAGAAGCCCCAGAATGCTGCGCCAAAGGCCTTGCGTACTTCGTCAATCAAAGTCTCGGTGTAGAGATTGCTTGCCCAGGGAATGATCGTTTGGATGGGCCCTTCAAAGTTGCGCTGCGTGGCGCTGCCGATAGCGCGGACGTCGCCGGCGCGCAGGTCGGCGATGATTTCGTCGAGGATTGTGCAGGCTTGCAGACGGCCGGCCCACTCCGCCTCAGAGCGCAGCAGGTAGCGCTCCGTGACCATTTCGAGAATAGGCCCCACATCCTGCGCCATGCCACCGTGCACCAGCACCAGGCTGTCCTGCAGCTTTTGGCGCGTGTCGAGAGTGACTTCAGATTGCGAGAGAATGCGATGGTTGGGCAACAGCCTGCCGCGGCTGATACCGAACTCGGAGTCGCCTTCGGCGGCCAGCACACCCTCAATCAGTTTAATGCCGGGCCAAATTCCGCCCGAGTCCTGCCAGCCGCCGCCTGATCCTCCCAGCCACTCGCCAAGAATGGCGCGCGCCGCCACCAGCCGTCGCTCCGGCTCGGCCAGGTCTCCAGTCAGCGATGCAACCTGGCCGGTGGCCCGCATGCACACTGAGATGAGCGATGCCAGCAGGTGGGTGGAGACAGCCAGCCGAGAGCCCTTCGGAATGTCGTTGACGTGGCTGACGATTTCAATGCCCAGGCCGTCGCGGCCCAGAAGCCGGCGAAGCAGGTGCGCGAGCGGCTGGCCGGAACTTTCAAGACCGGGCGGCACCAGCCCTGAAGCGATGACCGCTGCCTTGAGCAGGCCCAGATAATCGCGGCCAAAGTCGAACAACTCCTGCAGCTCTTCAATGTCGACGCTTGCCTCAAGGTCCACGCTTACCAGGCGAATGACGGGGCGGTCGATGACGCGCAAATAAGCTTCCACCGGAGGCTTGGGCGCGGATGCGCCGGACCCGCGCACGGCCAGATCGATGGAGATATTGAGCACACGCGCGCGCTCCGGCAGATCCATGCCGAGAAAGAATATGTCGCTCCAACCGGAGTGGCTGAGGTCCATGCGCACCGGCGTGGATTCGTGGAGAATGGGGAACGGCTCGCCCGCCTGCTGAACGAGAAGCTCGCGTCGGAGATGGAGCGGATAATCAGCGGGATGGCCGGTGCGAAACATCCACTGGTTTCCGCGCACCGAACGCACGCTGCGCCGCACCTGGTCAGCCAGCGTTTGGAATGCGAGCCCACGATAAGCGGCAGCAAGCGCGCTGGAGAGAGCGTCACTCGGGCCATCCGCTTTCCATGCCGCAAGAAAGACGCCGATGGCTCCTTCGTAGCGCCGATTGAGCAGCTGGTCGTAGCCATTGAACGGGATTTTCGCGCGGCCCGCCGCTTCAGGCCTCGCCGGCAGATGGAAACGATGAAGGTCGTAGAGAAAGAACAGCGCGCGGATGCGTTCGTACAGATTCTCGCTCGAGCGCCGAAGTTGTTCCAACGCGGCAGCCTCGGCAAGCAACTGGTCGGCCGTGGCGCTCCGGCAGAACGCGTCGACAGAACGGTTGCGGACTTCAGGATCCGCGGCCGTAATGATTTCCCAGAGTTCGCTCAACCTTCGGCCCCCTGTTCGGGGTCAACTGCCCGGGCGGCCAAAACGTTTACAAGCTGCGTAAGCACCTCGGCACGGTCCTGGCCGCTGAGCGCCAGGGCAAGCTGAGCGTTGAACAAGCCGTACTTTACGCCGATGTCGAATCGCTGGCCTTTCTGGATCATGGCAAGATACTGCTCGCGCTGAGCCAGTTCAGCCAGCGCGGGAGAAAGGCTCACACGCCCATTGGGATCATGGGCGAACATGGCCGCGAGAATGCTGAAGATGGCTGGCGTGAGCACATGCATACCGTAAAAGCACAGGTAATGGCCGCTGCGCAGCCCGGGAACAATCAGGCGCTGCTCTGCCAGCGTGGGCGTCGGCTTTTCAAGCACCGTGTCAATACGGTAGAGCCCGCGCTTGCCGGAGACCTGCTGCCCGCCGACGGTTCCGTAGTGCGGCAGAAGGCTCTCGCGCGCCACCTGCACAGCAGAGACGGCGCAATCCTCGGCAGTGGCCGTTTCAACCAGCCGGCGTGCTCCTCCTCCGGCTTCGGAGCCTACATAAATATGGTCGCCAAGCAGGTGCAGAAACGGCTCGTCTTTGACAAAGGCGCGCGCGCAGAAAACGGCATGTGCGTAACCGCGCGCCTCGGTCTGGGGCACAAAGGTCAACCGCGCGCTATTGCTCTGGACCAGCCGGGCGTAGCGCTCCTCGTCGCCAGGCCAGACCACAATGCAGATGTCATCGATGCCGGCCCCCACTGCCTCGCCGACGATCAAGCTGAGGATCGAACGCTCTGTGCCATGCTGGTCAAAGAGCGTTTGCATGGGAAGGTTGCGTTGATCTTTCCCGGCCGCCGTGATTACCGCTTTCTTTATTCGCATCGCACGTCGATTCCTGCCGGGCCTCTATTCCGACTCGAAGCATCGAGCGAGATCGGCAGTTCCGGCTAACAATCCAGGCAGACTGGACCCTGCTCTCTTCAACTATAGTGCCCTCGCATGCGGGGCTACCCCTGCTTTCGGGTGTGCTTACTGCTGGGTTGCAATCGCCGACGCATTGCGCTGCTTCCACTTGCCCCGCGTAAAGTCAGGGAACTCCACCGGAGCGCTGCCCCGGCCCACGGAAGCAACACTGAGCGGAGCAACGGCGGACCAGGAAGCGGCGTCATAGACATCCAGGTCAGGCGCCACGCCGCCACGAACGCACTCCAGCAGGCGATAGAGCATGATGTAGTCCATGCCGCCGTGGCCGCCGTTCTTGCGGGCCATGTCGCCTTCGCGCTTCCAGAGCGGATGCTCGTACTGCTTGAATGCATCGATCGATCCGAACGATTCATCCTTATTCATGCCGTCGATGTAGATGCGCGGAGGATAGTCCTGAAACAACGCCTTGGTTCCCGCAATCAGGTTGATGCGATCGTACGGATGAGGCGTTGAGACGGCGTGCTTGACGGTAATGGTGAGTCCCTTCGCCGTCTTAATGAGCGAAGTGTTCATGTCGCCGGTGATGTAGTGCTCTGCCCAGCGCGGGTCTCCAGGCTCGAGATGCTGCTTGCGGTAGAGGTCGAGGCCGCGCTGGGGCGAACTCATGGAAACGATGTATCCAAAACGGTCGCCGCGCTGGACGCCCATGTAGTTGGCCACGGGACCAAGCCCATGGCTGGGATAGAGATTTCCGTCGCGCGTGGTGTGCTCAGTGCGGCGCCACAGACCTTCGCCGGCATTCGAGAACAGTTCCTCGCGCAGATCGTGAATGTAGGCTCCTTCGCCATAGAGCAGCTCGCCGAACTCGCCAGCTTGGCACATGCGCAGGACCAGCGTTTCGTTGTATCCGTAGCAGCAGTTCTCAAGAATCATGCAGTGCTTGCGCGTCTCTTCAGAGGTATTCACGATCTTCCAGCAATCTTCGAGCGTGGTCACGCCGGGCACTTCAATGGCGACGTCTTTGCCGTGCTTCATGGCGGCAATGGCCATCGGCGCATGCCAGAGCCACGGCGTGGCCACCAGCACCAGGTCAACATCGCTCCGGGCAAGCAGTGCCTCGTAATGGTGAGGCCCGTCCGTGTAGAGTTCGGGCCGCTTCTGGCCGGCTGCCTCAACCATCGAGGCTGCGTGCTCGGCTTTTGCCTTGACGATGTCGCACAATGCCACCACGTGCGCATCGGCGGCCAGCAGGTCGCCCAGAAGCGAAGTGCCTCGTCCGCCGGTACCGATCATGGCGACGCGCGGCTCGCGCTTCTCAAAGGGAACTTCCATCATGGTGCGATGAACCTGGCCGTTCTCGGCATCTGCCAGAGTAGCCGCGCTGAGGGCCGCGGCGCTGGCCGCGCCGATCTGGATGAACCTGCGCCGCGTCCACGTTTCCAACCCAAGGTCCTGCTTGTCGAGATCCATCCGTTCACCTCTCACGTGCGATTTGATTGTGCGCTTTGCTTTGACAGCGAGGTTAGGGAATGCGGCGGCGCGTGTCAAGGAATCGAGTCGCGCGGATGGAACCCGGTTGGGTGGATTCCGATGATCGATCTAGAGCTTTTTTGCATTTACCGTAGCCAAAGGAAAATCAGCTGCAAAGGCCGGCCTGGGATCAAAAGCTTGATCGGGGGTTCGAATCCCTCTTTGACTGCCAGTGAACATCGGCTTGCGCTGCCCCCAATTTATAGACGGCGAGAGGCCTTGGGTTGAAATTCCAAGCGTGAATGTGCCGTATGTATTTTGGGGGGTATTTCCATGCCCATAATAGATAGGCCGATGCCTGCGGTGCTCCGGTTACTGTTCGAATCCCTCTTCGACTTTGCTCGCAATCCAGAGGTCTTGATACCTCCGGGAGCCCCGAATTGACCGGCGGGCGCAATGGCAGAGGCCATCATCGAGAAAGAGACTTCTCCCTCGCGGAGTACCAGGATCCTGGCATGAGGCCAGTGCTGGCGAATGAACCGACTCGCCTCTTCAAGTTCGACCGGTGACAGAGTGTGTGTGAAGGATCGTGACCTGAGTTGATTCCTCCTTCTGAATCCCCCATAACTCCCGATAATCTGATGCCATAGAAAGGCGAAATTTGGTCCATTAAGCAGCGCTTCATGGACCATGCAGCCGAAATCCATCGAGCCTCCGGAAAGCACATGACTTGCCTTTTGCAGGCTGAACATCCCGCTTTTTCTGACTTCTAATGAAGTTTTCCTTGACGCCTTTGCTGAAGAACGAGAGCCTGTTCATGCAACCTTCGCGAGGCTGAGATCGCCTTCCAGCACGTAAAGAGGAGCTGAGCCGTCCATGCAATGGCTTGTCTCGATCATGAAGATGCTTACGTTGGAAGCTCCGTAGAACACTACGCTCCTGTCTGCGGGAAGCCACTCTAAGAGCGTATTCAGATCATTCGGGTTGACAGGAAGGGCAAATGCGGTCTCGATCGGAAATGGGTCCCATTGAGCATTCGCTCTTAGATCGAACACGACAAGATCGCTGCGCTTTGCGAGAAGCGACAAAAACATGTCTACTGATATCCAGTGCATCGCCCTGGTCTGTCTCCCGCTAGGCTTAGGTACGATTGCAGGTTCGACGGGAGTGAAAAGAGCGGTTGGTATGATGTCAGGCAGTTTGCGCGTTCGAGAACGCCTGGTTCGCAATACGGCATATATCGGAGCCGCCAGCGCCATGGCAGGCAGGGACCATAGGGAATCCATAGAGTGTTCCTCCACTGAGAAATCGCTTCGAGATGCGCTTCGTTTCAGGGCACGCGGCAATGGCGCAACTTGAGCGCGGAACCGTGGCGCCAACTATGCGAGGCGAAAACGAATTGGAGGTGGAGCGTGGGAAGGGGTCAGCAAATCGAACAATACAGCGTGGCGCTCGCACAAGGGGAGAATGCAGGCGACGGCGCGGCACATGCTGGGAAGCCGCTGAACGGTCGCGACAGTTGCATGCGACCCGGCGACAAAATGCGACTTTGCCTTGAGGCTTGAGGCCGCCGCTATGGGTGCGCTGCGCGGCTCGATCCACAGTTTCGCAACAGGTGTGTGGGACGAAGACCCTGAATGGCAATGATAGAGGGAAAGTTTGTAACCATATCCCCAAAGGAAGACCGCAACGGCTAGTCCGACGATCCCGAGAGCACAGGGTCTCGATACGAGTCTCCAGGATGAGTTCTGGCTCTGCGCCAGCGGCCTGGTGCGGAGAACACTCGCCCGTGTGGCGTTTGCGTTGATCGGGATTGGGCTTCGGGTGGACATTTGGTCGAACGGTTCCTTCTGCCTGCGTGGAAAGAGACCTGCGTTTATAGACTCCATTTCGAGCCGAAACGTTGTCCGCGGAGCGATTGAATATTGTTATCTGGGATCAGCGAAGTGCTTTCCCCAGTTTCAAATCCCATTCATCCCGCGCCGCCGAGAGATCCGCAACGCTCCTTCTGAGCCCCACAGTCGTGGCGCCGTAAAACGGCATCGTTTCTCAAAAGTGATGCCTGAGTCGGACCTCATCTTCGGCGAATGAATTCACGCTATCATTCGGGGATGAAGTCACGAGATCCGAAACAGGCGGACAGCGAGGTTACTGGACGCTCGCGCCGTTCGCAGTCTGCTGATCGTCACCTTGAAAGGCTATGGCCAGCGCAAATTCGGTTCCCGCTTTCAATTTCATCTCATCTTTCTTTGTGGACACCAGCACACCGGAATTCTTGCTGCTGACCTTGCTGTGAAGGTCAACTCCCGACAACACATCAATCTGATCTACCTGCTGGAGTCCTTCATGCCAGGGATTTGCAGCCCTGTCTCCGGCGGGTCTGGGGTGATCCACGAATGTTCCGCTGCCCGGAGGGTTGACACCCGTAATTGTTGCCTTGATCTCGATGATTTTGCCGTCCTTCAGCTTTGCCTGGCAGATGCATAGGGCCAACTTCGAATTACCTTTGGTCTCCATGTCGTCCGTAACCACCTTTCCCAGCAGGACAGTTCCAGACGGTAACTCGGGCCCGTTTTTGAGATGAGCGGTATCCGCCAATGTAACATGGAACTCCTGGCCTGCATGTGCTTTCTTGGCGTCCAGGGTCCTGTCTAGTGCGCCCCGAGCGCCAACCATGAGTCCCACTTCGTTTTTATCCGCGTCCGAGGTGGCGCTGTTGCTCTGAGTGCCTTGAAGCCTCCCCATGTTTCGTGCGGCTGCGATTCCGGGGACAAGTGGAGTGCTCGCATCCTTGATTGGCATTGAAGGCGTCAGTATGAAACGGAATCGTCATGGAATGCGGCAGAGTACCTGCGTGCCAACCCGGCAATAAATCTCGCTCCAAATTCAAACAAACATTTGCCCAGCACTGGTGAAACGAATCGCGGAATCGTTCTCATCGTTCCGCAATCACATCTCACTCTTTCCGTTCATGGTAGATGGGACGAGCGACGTACGCTGGAGGTTTGGCGGTAGGCCCATACGCCATAGATGGCTCCTGCCACGATGACGACGAAGTAAGGTATATGGATGATCGTTGCCAACAATGTGAGCCCAACGAGGGGTAACCATGGTGCACTGGATCGCCACGCTGTTATGCGTGACTTTGTTTCGAGTGCTTCCAGAATGAACAAGAATGTGAAGAACGTTATGATTCCGCCGCACACCGACCCCATATGGAGTTGCCATCCTGGGAGTTTGTCCATCTGACGCCCCCATGACTCAATCAAGTCAGGAAGTGTTGTCTCGACAGCAATGAAGGCACACACGCCTCCAAACAGTGCCGTCAGCAGTGTTACCGAGGTGTGATTATATTCGTAGCTCGACCGGCTCTTCCGTTTCCCCATCCAATTCTCCAACAATGCGATCTGGTTCTCAGTTTCTAATCGTGAGGACTGGACATGCAGCATCTAAAATGATCCGGAAAGCCCCAGATGTTCTCATTTCCATGCTGAGATGCGAGGTCTTCCGGATACCAAGCACCAGCAGGTCAATCGAATGCTCTCTGATGTGCTCGAGAATCTTGTCGTGCGCTCCACCAACAGCAACATATGTTCTCGGTTCGCAGAATTCCTTGGAACACTCGGGCACAAGCGAGTCAAGGGCGCTGAAGAATCGTGTTTGAAGGTCGAAGAGCCGGTCCGGATGTTCGATGACATCGTCCTGAATCACATTGAGTACATCAATTTTCGATCCGAAAACTTCCGCGAATGTGACGGCATAGATTGCTGCATTGGCAGCCGCCACAGTAAAGTCGGTAGCAAAGAGAATCCTCTCAAACGGAAACGCCTTTGAAGACAACGGCTGAACCTGGGGACCAACAGTAAGTGCCGGCCAGCGTGTGGACCGTAGGATTTTCTCCGCAACCGAGCCAATGATTCCTCTTTCGAGCCTGCCTCCACCATGCGTCCCCAGGACAATCATCGATGGCTCTTCTTTATCCGCCAGACCCGGAATCACAGCTTCAGGATCTCCCTCAAGAAGCATGGGGATGGCTTCGATTGAAGTTGATCCGAGGAGTGCAGCTTCTCTCGACAGGAGAACCTCCAAGCCTTTCCGCTGATGGCTTAATCGTCTGTCGCCTACTTCAACCTCCATGGCAGCTTGCACCAACGTGAATGCATGAGCCACGAGCAGTCTTGCCGAGAAATGGGCCGCCATGCGTGCAGCATAGAGTCCGGCATTGATGGAGCGGAGTGAGAAATCTGTTGCAAAGATGACTGTCTTCAAATTCAGTTCGGGTCTGTCTCCAAACACTGGCATGGTGTCTATCTCCTGGTAAAGAAGCTCAGTATCAGAATGATCAATACAATCGCACTCACTGCCGCATAGAGACGGTCCCGGAGGAGTGCGAATCCAACCAGTCCAAAGGCAACACGGCAGACTGGCGTCGCGATCAACAACAGGATGCCAAAGGCGATCAGACTCTGGCTGTCGAAACCTCCTAGACCATTCAGGATTCCGTGAACTGACTCATATGCGTCTGGAGCACCATGAAACTGCTGATAGTTGGGCATTGGGCCTCTGAAGTGTCTCAAATACAGAACGCCCCCGAAGAGGACAACCAATGCCGCGAGGGTCACCCCGATTTGGAGCATGCGCCCCATTGCTGTCTCCAGTCGTTGATCCCCTTGATCAGACACTCAGAGCCTCCCTGTCAGGCCATTGAAGATCATTTCCGCGCCCAGGGCGACAATGACAATACTGAATACCATGCGGAGAGTTTGGACTTGAGCATTTACGAGGATGCGAGACCCCACAAGAGAGCCCGCGAGAACTCCCAGCACGACCGGCATCGACAGTCCAGGAAGGATGTAACCGTGGCTTAGATAGAATCCAGCACTAGCCGCAGCCGTGACACCGATCATGAAGTTGCTGGTCGTGGTAGAGACCTTGAAAGGCAACTTCATTACCTGGTCCATCGCGAGGACCTTCACTGCTCCGGAGCCTATCCCCAACAGTCCTGACAGCGTTCCCGCGACGAACATGATGCCGAAGCCAGCCGGGACATGTTCAGCGACATACTCTTCTTTGCCGTTTTGCACTGGAAAGGACCCCCTGCAATTCAGCCGCACCGCAAGTGAGTCCGGTTCTGTCATCTTCGGCTCTATCGGAATTTTGCGTAGTGAGGCCCAGGCTGAGTAGAAAAGCACCATGCCGAAGATTATGCCAATCCAATTCCCGGAGACTTTGGCTGTCAGATACGCTCCGAACAAAGCACCGAGTGTTGTAGCCACTTCCAAAAACATTCCGATACGGATATTCGAGTATCCCTCTCGAACATACGCCGCAGCAGCTCCCGACGAGGTTGCAATGACAGATACAAGCGAGGCTCCAATCGCATAGTGCAGGTCAATCTTGAACACAAGACAGAGGACTGGAACNNCCCGTCAATGCACCGAGCAAGCCAGCCAGGATGGAACTGCCAAATATGGCTATCGTGAAAGATAGGACGCTCATTCAGGAGGCAGCTCCTTGTTTATCTTCTGCCGGCGCGTTTCCCATCACAATCACTTTTCCTGGCTCGTCACTCGTTTGAGTTTTTTCCATCCTGTAACGCTTTCTGGCACCTTGCTCTCTTAGGATCTCCAACAATTGACCCGCAGGCCCTTTGGGATCTGGACCGTTGAGAAGTGCAATACTCAGTTCGCGCCTGATCGGACCATTTTCGAGTTGAATTGCTTTCAGGCTTCCCTGCTTCAATGCTCTCTCCAGAGCAAGCCGCGGGACAAAGCCGATGCCAAGTCCGGCCTCCACCGCTGAAATGATGCCTTCGGTCGAATTTATGTCGATGAATGTGCGAAGCTGCTGTCGCAAAACACCGTTCCGCTCCAGATATTCCTCTACAAATTGACGCATGCCGGAACCGACTTCACGAAGGAGGATTGGCTCATGAACTAATTCGGCGGCTCTTACCGTCGGCCTTCTTGCCCAACGATGGTCCGCCCGCACGATCAGAGCCAATTCGTCTTGTCCAAATACTTCAATCTTCAAATCAGGACGATGCGCAGGCGCCTCAATTAGAGCGATTCCGATCCGATGCGTCGTCAGCGCCAGCAAGACTTCATTCGTAGTTCCACCCATGACGTGGATCCGGAGTTTGTGCCAGTCATGCATTAGCTGAGGAAGGAGGTTTGGCAACAGATAGACGGCGATGGTATGGGAGGCTCCAATACCTAACTCGACTCCCTCTTGTCCGCCAAAAGGAGCAAGTGCAGCAATCGCATCGTTGGTAATAGCCTCGATCTGTCGCACATACTGCAGGAGAGTCGCTCCGGCCTGAGTGAGGCTTGTATCGCGCCCGATTCGATCGAAAAGCGCAATTCCCAGACTCTCCTCCAATGACCTTATCTGTGCCGTTACTGCGGGCTGCGTAAGATGAAGCTCGTCCGCGGCTCTTCGATAATTGAGCGCGTCCGCAACCACGCGAAACACTCTTAACTTGAAGTTCTCAATCACGGTGTCGCTCCGATCTGGCAGCCGGGGACGGGTGGAGCGTCATGAAAGATACGTGAGTAATCATCTTCGTCTCACAGTCCTCGTACCACCCAGCATGCGTAAAGCTATTGGCCAGTCTGGAACCGCACCACCGCCAGCG